>JACSRP010000170.1 GCA_014879665.1 Anaerolineae bacterium
GGCAGTCGTTGATGCGGCTTATACGTTCCGCGTCCAATTTCAGCAGTAAGGTCTTCTTTTAACTGTAAGTAGGTCTTCTCATTCATATACAGCCTATAAGCGCTGAACGACTTTATGGATGTGCCTGAATCCGGGAGTAATCCCTAAGTGACGTGCCATTGCTTCAGAAAAAAGCTGAGCTGGAATGATATCTAGAAGCGGACTGAGCATCTCATCGAAATCACGCCCTGTTTCCTGCGCCTGTATTCTTTGAACAGTCCGCCCTTCGATAACAGGAATCACTGTTGCGCCATAAGAGCGTAGGTCGCTGGCTAGGTTTTCGGTTGAGGTATCGGTAATACCCTTCACGCCCAGCACAACCGCCCCTGTCCCCGGCGCAACCACTTCGATGGGGCCGTGGCGGAAAGCGCCAATACTAGTACCGATAGCAGGGCGCTTGGCCCATTCACCAAGCATCATCGCAGCCTGACGCGCGGTGGTGATATGCGGCCCGTGTCCCAGAAAATACAATTGATTCACCTGGCTCAACTGCTCTATCCAGTAGGTCGAGGTTTCTTCCGCGCTGCCCAAAAGCTGCGCGGCAACATCTGCTAGCCGCAGAAGCGATTGGTAGTCGTCTTCACGAGATCCATGACGCCAAGTCTGACACAACAGCCAAAGGCATGCCATCGAGTTTAAGTACGTTTTCGTTGCTACAGTCGTCTCATTACCGGCCACTAGAGGCAAAACCACATCCGCCTGCTGGGCAAGCGGGCTGTCCATATCATTGGTAATACCGATCAGTTCAATCGAAGCGGGCAGTAGTTCTACGACAGGTAATACTTCGGCGCTGGCTCCAGACTGAGAAATAAAAATGATCTTGTCAACGTCCTGAAGCAGTATTCCACTGAAATACAGCAAATCGGACGCCTCTACTGCAATCGCCCACACACCTTGTGCCTGTAAAACATAGCTTGCCCATAATGCCGCATGAAAAGAAGCTCCCATACCCGTAAGCAAAACACGTCCGGGCTTAGCCAGTCCATCAAGCGAGGCGCCCGCTGCACGATAATGAGTCACTAACTGGCGAAGCGCTTCTGGTTGCTGGTGAATGTCTTGATAAAAAGAATTCAATTGGGATTAGCCTTTCACCGTAGATATACCAGTATATATTCCCTTGACAGGATTGCCAATAATTTGGGGAATGCCGGTTAATTTAAAAGCTGCAATAATCGTGAAATTTCCCATATTCCGCTGGAAATGGGAAATTTTGCATTTCAAATACCTCGATATATACTGGTATATCTATCTTGATGGGTTGTTTATTAAAACCCGCGTTCCAAGACAGAAAAAGTCTGCATAAAATCTTTTGTTAATTGGGTATGCCGACCCTCAATCATCAACATCTGATCATCAAGCTGCGCTCTTTCCTTAGAAATTTCTGAAATATTCCTTAAAGGAGGCGCTATATATTGACGGCCATCGCTACCTATTGAAGGATTTGAAAGTGTTTTTACGAGAGGTCAAAAACATGAAATTGAAAATTCATAAACCCCTTGTTTTTGCGAGTGCAGTGCTCGCAATGACAATCGCACCGCTGACCGCTTTCGGTCAAAGTGGGATCTGCGAAGTGTTCAATGAAGCGCCTGAACTTGCCGCGATGGTCGCTGCGGGTGAGTTGCCGCCTATTGAAGAACGCCTTCCCTTAAACCCGCGTGTTGTTGAGCCGTATGATAGTATCGGCCGGTACGGTGGCACGCTCTACGACCTGTACGACGGTGTTCGGTTGGCAGAATTCCGCAAGTTCGGCTACGAGAATCTGGTTCGCTGGAATGTAGACGGCACCGAAGTCATTCCCAATATTGCTGAAAGCTGGGAAATCAGTGACGACGGCACCGAATACATTTTCCACCTGCGCGAAGGTATGCGCTGGTCAGACGGACATCCCTTTACAGCCGATGATATTCTGTTCTGGTGGGATGAAGTTGAGACGAATACCGACATTTACCCCGGCGGCCCCTACAATTACTTTGTCGTCAATGGCGAGCCTGCCACCGTGACGAAAATTGATGATTTCACTGTCTCCTTCTCGTGGAGTAATCCTCACGGACTGTTCCTACAAAATCTGTCTGCGGCCTATGGTGTTCGCGTTACACAGTTCCCACGCCATTACATGGAACAGTTTAGCCAGACCTACAATCCTGAGGGTGTGGCGCAGATGATGGAAGAAGCCGGACAGACGGAATTTGGACCATGGTGGATTTCTCGCGTTGGCTCGTATGGCCAGCAGGCAGAATACAACGACCCCGCGCGTCCGTCTTTGCAGCCATGGATTCCAACGACTCCTTATATTGGCGCAGAGCGGTTCACCTTCGTTCGCAACCCCTTCTACTTCAAGATTGATCCGGAATGCAACCAGCTTCCCTATATTGGCGAGCGCGTCTTTACTCTGGCGACTGATCCTGAAATCCGCTTGATCAAGACCCTTGATGGAGAAGATTTTATTTCGCGCAGCGAAATCAACCAGCCGACAAACCGCGCGGTATTCTTTGATAATCAGGTATCAGGCAATTACCACTTCATCAATGTGATTAACAGTGACTTCAATACGATGCAGCTTCACATGCTGCTCAATAATCCTGATGAAGCGCAGGCAGCTATCCTTCAGAATCGTGATTTCCGCATTGGTATGTCCTATGCCATGGATCGCCAGACCGTCATTGATACGGTATTCATCGGGCAAGGCCAACCTTATCAGCAGGGCCCACGTCCAGAATCGCCGTTCTACAATGAACAATTGGCGACTCAGTACACCGAGTACAACGTAGACCTGGCCAATGAATATCTGGATCGTGTAATGCCAGAACGGGACGCTGAAGGCTTCCGCCTGCGCCCTGATGGCGAGCGCTTCACTTTCACGGTGCTGGTCAATGCCGGTTTCCGCCCGTACTTTGTGGATATTTTGCAACTTCTTGAGCGAAATTGGGAAGAAGTTGGCATTGATATGGTCATTGACAGCGTACCTGACGATGTTTTCTGGCCGCGCCGGCAAGACCCCGAAATTGATGGCTTCGTTTGGATTGGGGAAAATGGCTCCGGGCTGCTTCCGCTAGTAGGCGCCAACTTCCATGCCTTTACGCCAGAAGCTGCCTTTGGCTGGATTGCCTGGAATCAATTACGCTTGAACCCCAATGCGACCGTCACGACTGAACCAGTTGAACCACCGGAAAGTATTCAGCGCCAGTACGAGATCTTGACTGAACTGTTGCAGGCTGTTGGTATTGAAGCACAAACTGCGTTGATGAATGAGCTTCTGGCAATTTCAGCAGAAGATTTCTACACCATCGGTTTGAGCCTGCCAATGGGCGATTATCAGGTCGTGAACAATACGCTGCGCAATGTTCCCGATACTGTAATTGCCGGTTGGCTGTATCCCGGCCCAGCCCCGGCAAACTTTGAAACTTTCTATATTGATGAAAGCGCAAGCAGCTAGGATTTACCTTATCATTACTGAGGGAGAGTGTTCTACCTTCCCTCAGTAATGATGTTTTGAATTATTACCGGCGCTGCATTTTAATGTTAAGTACGCTATTGAACAATAATTTGAGAACTCTTGAATGGCTCTCTATATCTTTAAGCGTTGTCTGTTTGTCATCCCCACTCTGATTGCAATTTCCATTGTGTCATTCGCCATTATCAACTTGCCACCGGGTGATTATGTGGATCGGCTGGTCGCTGAAGGCAAAAATCGCGGCGAAAATATGAGCGAAGAGCAAATTGCGGGGTTAAGGACAGTTTACGGTCTGGATAGGCCAATTACCGAACAGTATATCCGCTGGATTTCTGATATTGTGCTTCGCGGCGATTTTGGAGACTCATTTCGCTGGAATCTCCCGGTCAGCACACTTATTGGCGAACGACTTTTGCTAACAGTAGCCTTATCTTTATCCACCCTCTTTTTTATCTGGATTGTCGCCATTCCAATTGGAATACTTTCAGCCGTCAAACAATATTCAATCTGGGATTACGTTTTTACCTTCATCGGTTTCATCGGGCTGGCAATCCCAAATTTCCTCATCGCACTAGCATTAATGTACGTTTCCTTCAAGTATCTTGGCCAGAGCGTTGGTGGTCTATTTTCACCTGAATATTTGGATGCTCCATGGAGTCTAGAAAAGGTTCTAGATTTAACCAGCCACATCTGGATACCCATGGTTGTGCTGGGCACCGCAGGCACCGCCGCGCTCATTCGAACACTTCGCGCCAATATGCTTGACGAGCTGCGCCGCCCTTACGTAGTGACGGCGCGCGCTAAAGGCCTATCGGAACTCCGCCTTATTATCAAATATCCGCTAAGGCACGCGCTAAACCCGTTCGTCAGCAGTTTAAATGATGTCTTTGTTAACCTGGTTTCAGGTGGCACTATCGTTGCTGTCGTACTTGGCTTGCAGACCATAGGCCCACTGCTGCTTGAGGCGTTTCGCGGAGAAGATATGTTCTTAGCGGGCAGTGCAATCCTGATGATGAGTATGTTGGCGGTAATGGGAACGCTGTTCTCAGATCTGCTTCTAGCATGGCTTGACCCACGTATCCGTTTGCGCTAACGGCACACAGAGCAAGGAAATTGTATGGCGGACGCCCAAACTTCAACTGATACCATAGCTGTGTCGCCGGAAACCCGGAATAAAGATCGCGGAGTCGTTGTTGCCAATCAGTGGAAACTGATGTGGCGTAAGTTCAGAAAACATCGTCTTGCCATGATTGGCGGCATCGCCACCATTGGTCTTTATTTAGTGGTCTTATTTGTAGAATTTTTGGCGCCATTTCCGCCGGATGCATACGCAGCTAATTTCACGTATGCCCCGCCGCAAACGCTGCACCTGTTCGACAATACGCCTGAAGGCTTACGCTTCCAGCCTTATGTTAATGGCTATATCGTAGAAATTGACTATAACGCGGGCCGGCGGAATTTTGTCATCGATCCTGAGACGAAATATCCGGTCGGCTTTTTTGTACAGGGAGAACCGTACCGCTTGCTAGGGCTGATTGAGATGGATATTCATTTGATTGGCCCAATTAATCAGGGCGACCCGATGTATCTGGCGGGGGCAGATCGCCTTGGACGAGATATGCTAAGCCGCACAATTTATGGCACGCGGGTTTCAATGACCGTCGGGCTGATCGGTGTTACCTTCAGCCTGTTCTTCGGAATTTTGTTTGGCGGCATCTCTGGCTATTTTGGCGGTGTGACCGACAATTTCATTCAACGCATGATCGAGTTTTTACAATCAATTCCGTCGATCCCTTTATGGATTGGTCTGGCAGCGGCAATACCGGCCGCGGTTCCCCCTGTACAGGTCTATTTTATGATCACCCTGATTCTAGCGTTATTTAGCTGGACGGGTTTAGCACGGGTTGTCAGAGGACGATTTATCGCGCTCAAAACTGAGGACTTTGTGAAGGCAGCACGCATTGACGGCTGCAGCAGCCTGCGAATCATTTTCCGGCACATGGTGCCATCATTCACCAGCCATATTATCGCAGTCGTCACATTGGCGATACCGGGCATGATTCTGGCTGAAACCGCCCTTAGTTTTCTGGGTGTCGGGCTGCGCCCCCCGGTGGTCAGTTGGGGCGTTCTGCTGCAAGAAGCTCAGAATGTTCGTTCACTGTCACAAGCGCCGTGGTTATTTCTGCCGGGGCTGTATGTAGTTATTGCGGTACTTGCGCTCAATTTTCTTGGTGACGGCTTGCGAGATGCAGCCGACCCGTACACATGATGGTCAGGTAAAAGATGAGTTCAGGCTCAGAAAACCTGCTGGACGTTCGGAACTTACAAACCCACTTTGTAACTGATGATGGGGTGATTAAAGCCGTTGATGGCGTAAGTTTCAGCATCCCGCGTGGCAAAACATTATGCGTTGTTGGCGAGTCCGGTTGTGGCAAGTCAATTACTGCGCGTTCCATCCTCAATGTGGTGGATCCTCCCGGTCGCATTATCGGCGGGGATATTCTCTTTCGACCGGAAGCCGGCAGAGAAATCAACATTGCAAAGCTCGATCCGCGCGGTAAGGATATTCGGGCTATACGCGGCAAAGACATTACCATGATTTTTCAGGAACCGATGTCATCTTTGTCGGCACTGCATACCATTGGTGATCAGATCACCGAGGTTATTCTCCTGCATATGCACACCTCAAAGCAGGAAGCCCGCCAGCTAGCCATTAACGCCTTGCGGAAGGTGGGTATTCCCCGCCCTGCCGAAATGATTGATGCCTATTCTTTCCAGCTTTCTGGTGGGATGCGCCAACGCGCAATGATCGCTATGGCGCTGGTTTGCGAGCCGAAATTGCTGATCGCCGATGAGCCAACGACAGCTCTGGATGTCACGACTCAGGCAAATATGCTCGATCTGATCCGCGACTTACAGCGTGATATGGGCATGTCGGTCATGTTCATCACCCATGATCTTGGCGTAGTCGCCGAAATTGCCGATGATGTGGCAGTGATGTATCTGGGAACTATTATTGAGCGCGGCTCTGTAGATGAAATTTTTACTGACCCCAAACACCCCTATACCCGGGCATTACTACGCTCAATTCCTAAGCTGAGTATTGGGGGAATAGGCAGAGGGCGTTTGGATGCCATTCGTGGCATGGTGCCGCATCCCCTGAACCGTCCTAGTGGCTGCCCATTCCATGATCGCTGTGACTTTGCGGTTGCCGGGATTTGCGATCAGATTAAGCCACCCATTGTCACGTTTAGTGACGAACATGAAGTTGCCTGCCTGCTCTACGACAAAGAAAATCCGCTTCCGGTCAACCAGCAGACTGTTGATCAAGAGCCAGCGGTTGAGGCAAACTTCCGGCAACCGCACTCCTCTGATGAGGTATTGTTGGAAGTCAACGATCTCAAAATGCACTTTCCCATCACCAGCGGTCTCTTTAATCGGGTTGTTGGTCAGGTAAAGGCTGTTGATGGGGTTTCGTTTCTCGTTTATCAGGGGGAAACGCTTGCGCTGGTTGGCGAGTCTGGCTGTGGAAAAACCACGCTGGGTCATACATTACTGCGCCTTTACGATCCCACTGCCGGAGAAATCCTTTACACACAGGAAAACGCCGAAGTTGATCTGGCGAAGCTGCCGAAAAACCGGCTTAAGCGTTATCGGCGCGAAATCCGCATGGTATTTCAAGATCCCCATGCTTCGTTGAACCCACGCTTACCAGTCATTGAAATTATCGGTGAGCCGCTTAAGGTCAACGGTTTGGCAAAAGGCCGCGCATTAGAGAAGCGCGTCACTGACTTGCTGCAAAAGGTGGGGCTGCGGCCTGAATATATTCATCGCTATCCGCATGCTTTCAGTGGCGGTGAACGCCAGCGCATTGGTATTGCCCGGGCGCTAGCCCCCTATCCAAAACTGATCGTCGCTGATGAGCCAGTTTCAGCGCTCGATGTCTCCATTCAGGCACAAATTCTGAATCTATTAAAGGATTTACAGGCTGAATTTGGGCTAACCTATCTATTCATCTCTCACGATTTGAGCGTTGTTGCTCACATTAGCGACCGCGTAGCTGTTATGTATGTAGGAAAAATCGTCGAGATGGCAGATACATCTACCCTATTTGAACAGCCGCATCACCCCTACACCGAGGCGCTGCTTTCAGCGATATTGCATCCCGATCCTAAAACACGCAATGATAAGAACCGTATACGGCTAGAAGGTGATGTCGCTGACCCGTCCTTTGACCATAAAGGCTGCGCATTCCACCCACGCTGCCGCTACAGACAGGAGAAATGTGAAACCGAGGTGCCAGCGCTGAGGCAAACAGCAGATGGGCATTTTGCAGCATGTCACTTCGCAGAAGAACTACATCTTAAAGGCGTTCAAACGATTGCACCGGATGAAATTCTTACCAGATAGGATATATTGCATGAAGATCACGTTTGAAGCTACGCTATCAGTTGCAGATTTACACCGGCATATCCCACACATATTCGAAGTGCCGCCCGGTACAACCCAGATCCATGTAGAATTTTCATATTCGCCACGCTACAGCCAGGGGCAAGAAAATCACAATCAAATGAGCTTATCCATTGCCGACCCTGCGGGGCCGCGCGGCGTTTATTACTTGATACGTGATTATGGTATCAATATTACTGAAGCCCGATGCACACCCGGCTTTAATGCTGGCCCGGTACGTCCCGGTCAATGGAATGTGGAAGTTGATACTTATCGGCTGCTCCCTCCCGATCCTATTACCTACACTATTGAAGTCACATTGTCGTCTGATCCAATTCCTGATCCCATACAAACGTATGAGAAAAAGCAGATCGCTTCGCGCGGGCCAGGCTGGTATCGTGGGGATTTACACGCGCACAGCTTGCATTCTGATGCCAGTTGGGATGTTCCCGATCTAGTGCAATACGCGCGTGATCATAAATTAGATTTCATCACACTGACTGACCACAATACCGTTTCCGGGCTGCCACAAGTTGAAAGCCTGGCAGGTGATGATCTGCTGACGATGGGTGGTATGGAGCTGACTACTTATTATGGTCACGCCGTTGTGCTGGGCACACGCAAATGGTTCGAGTGGCGTTTAGATACAGATGACCACTTCACCATGCCCCAACTTGCAGATCGGGTATTGGCAAGCGGAGCGTTATTTGTGACTGCTCACCCGATGGCTCCCGGCGATCCGGAATGTTCGGGCTGCCACTGGGAATATGAAGATATGCTGCCCGGCAACTCTCCTGCTGTAGAAATCTGGAACGGCGGTTGGAGTCCATACAATCAAATGACCGTGGAAATGTACTATCAATGGCTGAACGAGGGACACAAAATCTCGGCAACCGCTGGCTCGGATATGCACGGCCCGCCCGATCCGGATCGGCGTGGTGGTCGCAACGTGGTTTACGCAGAAGAACTGAGTGAAGAAGCAATTTTAGAAGCTGTACGTAAAGGCCGCTCGTATATCAGCGCAGGCCCGGACTTGATTTTAAGCGGACAAACGCAATCAGGCATTGAAGCCATCAACGGCGATACCCTGCCCCCGGAAGCGGCTGTCATTTCTGTGCATTGGTCAGGTGCCCACGAGGGGGATATTCTCCGTTTCAATGTCAATGGCCGCACTCTGGAAAAGCGCCCGATTCAAGCTGCGGGCGAGGCATCATGGACGCTTGAGCCGGGGCAAGCCAAATGGTGTAACGTCGAAATTCGAGACGCGCAAAATGAAATGTGGGCAATTACCAATCCCATCTATTTTGGGGATCGCTAACCTGTGAGATCCAATCCGCACTTGCCGCCTAAAATGGTGCCGCAAGTGCGGGTTTATTGTACTCACACGGGAAACTGTGACTCTATTTTATCGGGGACAGACCAGCGTAAACCAGCTATACAATTTCCACGAATATGCCGCGCTCATGGAATAACTGTAAAGTAGCGGGGGAAATACCTTTATCGGTGATGAGCGCATCAATTGATTCAATCGGGACCACTCGAACGAGTGCCGTTTGCTGGAATTTGCTGCTGTCTGCAACGACAATCACATGATGCCCAACATGAATGAAGGCGCGTGCAATTTCGGCCTCTTCGGCGCTTTCGGCGCTTAACCCACGTTGAGGGGAAATCGCCTTTGTGCCTAAGACCACCTTGTCCACCTGAAGTTCAGATAAAATCAAGCGCAGCAGCGTTCCACGCACCGCAAATTCAGCCGGATCGATCATCCCACCCAGCATGATCACTTTATGATTCCCCTGTCGCATCAGTTCGTTGGCGACAAAAAGTGAATCGGTGATAATCGTCAGATTCGCATGTTCCCCCAATTCACGCGCAACCGCCAGCCCGGTACTGCCGCCCATCAAAAGCACCGTCTCGTTATTTTGAATCCTGCTGGCCGCCGCCTGCCCGATACGCCTCTTGATCTCAGCATTTTGTTCCTGCCGATGCAATATTGGGGACTCGCTGGTCGCAACGGCATGAACACGCATAGCGCCACCATGCACCCGGCGTATCATGTTTCTTGCCGCCAGCGCCGCCAGATCGCGCCGCGCTGTCGCTTCGCTCACCTCAAATGATTCGCTAATTTCAGCAACCGTTAGCGTGCCCCGCTGCTCTAAAATCTGAGCGATTCTTTCCTGCCGTTCTAATCCGAGAAGTTCTGTATTCGACATGCTGCCCCGGTCTCGCCTAGATACCATCACATAGTATTCTTCAATTCCACCCGGAAATTATAATGCGCGTTTGCCAAAAATACGGGTGGCGTTGTCGTAATATACTTTACGCAGCACCTCATCGGGCAAATGTAAGCCGTAAATATACCAGCGCCCCTGCCCCGGTATTTCGCTTGTACCATAATTGAAATACTCATCATCGGTTTCTAAGAAACGATAGTACAACCGGTAGGCATCCAATTCCGGCCCGGCATCAATTCCGAAGAGTATTCGATCTGCATAGTCCAGAAAGAAGCGGCGCGCGGTGTACGGCTGGCGGCCAAGCTCACTAATGCGCGCGCTGATGTCTATCATAAAATTCGGGCAGTCATCTAGCATCTTCCCCACCCAACCCAGATTTTCGGCATAGCAGCCAACATGCGCGCCAATAAAAATGGTATTTTGATGCCGGGTGACCAGGGATTTGAAATCATTCATCAATTTCATGAATGGCGGAAATGGCGGGCTGGGGAACTGCCAGTCAGGATGCCTGTTCAGTTCTTCAAATCGCTCGTTAGTGCTGTCCAGCGGATCGAAAAAGGCCGCCGGATCGGCAATATGGATCAGCACTGGAAGCTTAAGCTCACCGGCTGCCGCCCACAAAGCATCCAACCTTGGATCGTCTATCGAAGCCAACTGCTGATGCTGGTCGCGCACCGATAAGCCGAAGGGCTTCCAAATTTTCAAGCCATCTGCGCCGCGCGCCGCCTGAGCGCAAAGTTGTTTTGCCGCCCAGTCGCCAAAGTGATCGCCATATTCCGGCCATTTCGGCCAGTCAACGCCGCCAAACATAAAGAATCGTTCTGGAGCATGTGCCTTTATCTTATCAAGATGGCGATGCAGAGTTTCTTCACCCCAGCCACCATCAAGATCAACGTAGGCTTGTACATGCGCGGCATCCATAGCATCCAGCAATTCATTGATTGGCCGCTGATCCCACCCACCGCCGAACGGCTCAGAAAGATGATTGTGCGCATCAATCACCGAAAAACGCGGCGTCAGGATACTGGTTTCTTTCACGACTAGCTTTGGACGGGGAATAAACTCACTCAGATAAATATCGTTGGTCATAGTCCTACACTCATTCGTTAGCGCCCAATCTCATTCCGATAGATTTCATGCCAGTTTTCACTATTGCCCGGCGGAGCATAAAAATCCGTCCATGGGCGGGCATCACGTTCTACGATTTTGCGCAGTCTTTCAACGCGCCGCGCCCCCTCATCGTTTAGAAAAGTCGCCCGCGCTTCCGGGGAGAGCGGAATCGCTTCTTTCCAGATCGCCCGTCCACCGACGAAGCCGCTTGCGCCCGCTTTACAAGCAACCGTCACCTGCCGCGTATAAGCATCAAAATTCACGCCAGCGCTCAAGAGCGTCCATGGTACCGATGATGCCTTACTCACTGCTTCGCATGTGCTTCGCCAGACAGATTCGTCCGCATCATGGGCCACGTTGACCGGAAACTCCAGCTTCAGCACATCCACCCCCAACCGGCTCAAGCGATACGCCGTTTCGCGCACAATGCGCGGACGATCAGCAGCAAATTCGGCGCTGTCGGCCTTTACACCGGCATTAATGCTGTAACTTAGCGGCTCAACGAACAGGGGAATATCCTGACTGCGGCACTCCGCCGCGACATGCATAATCGTCCCATCAATTTCATCCGTTATAGCTCCCGCATCGGGATGGTAATAAACCAGCAGTTTAACGGCGGATGCGCCCATTGCCCGTATCATGCCAACATCCCAACCGGGGATGAAATCAATTCGGCGCTCCTGAGGCGATCCTGCATAGCCGGTTTTCTCCAGCGCCATCAACAGCCCGCGCCCACCGGGCATGGCGAGAGCCGCATCTAATCCGTAAACGGGATCGAGCAGTACTGCCGTCACCTGCGGGGCGAGGATGCTGACCACTTCCGCCTTTATTTGTGACGCTTGCGCGAACGTGGCGTCTTCTGGCAGCATGATCCGGTAATTACCGCGTTGATCAAAGGCGAGGATCGAAAATGTGTAACTGTCGCTACTGCACGCTTTCAGCCCGCGCCATTTTCCGGGGGTGAGCATATCCCTCATCACTGTTCCCATTCTGCAATTTGTCCCCAAACAAGCTGTTCTGTCAGCGCGGCAGTTGCGCCGCCCACTTGCAGCGTCGCCTGTGCGCCACACGCAGCGGCAAAACGCAGCGCAGATTCAAGAGTTTCGCCGCGAATTTGCCGAGCATAAATGAACCCGGCATTAAAGGC
The DNA here is from genome assembly GCA_014879665.1 of Anaerolineae bacterium. Lineage (GTDB taxonomy): Bacteria > Chloroflexota > Anaerolineae > Aggregatilineales > Phototrophicaceae > Flexifilum. Next base: position 12,431 of record JACSRP010000170.1, read on the forward strand.
ATCTCCCGCGCCGGTGGTATCCACTGGCTGAATCATAAATGCGGGGACATGCACCACCGTCACCGCGTCATCTCGCCCATCTGTATAGGCAGCGGCGCCGCGCTCCCCGCGCTTGATAATGAGCGTTCCACTCACAGCCCGTTTCAGTATTTCAGCGCTCTCCGCCAACGCGGCGGCCTCATCCTCATTGGGCAGGAAAATATCGGTGTGAGAGAGCACCCCGGCGAGATACGGGTTTCTCATCCACTGTTCGGCTGGATCCCAACCAACATCTAGCGAGGTAGTTACACCCGCTTTATGCGCCATCTGGAAGATAGCCGCTAGCTTCGGCTGAAGGCCGATTTGCAGGAAGAATGAACCGACGTGCAAGTGTGTATACGATGATAATAGTTTCGGCGTAATACTCCGCCCATCGAAAACAGCAATCGTGCCGGGGTAAGTGAGCAAAGCGCGATCATGCACATAAGTCAGCGCAATTGTAACACCGGTAGGCGTATCCACGATCTGTACGCCATCTGTATGTATGCCAAAATGATGCAGTTGTTCCAGCACAAAACGGCCAATATCGTCACTGCCGATCATGCCCGTAAATGCCACTGCATAGGCCGGATCGTCGGCGCCAAGCACCGCCAACCGCGCAGCAGTAATTGCCGATGAGCTGCCTAATGCCATAGTGAAGCTAGAGCCTATCAGTTCCCGCCCCGGAATAGGGAGCGAAGGCAGCCCGGAAAGGATCAGATCAGCGTTTAATTCGCCGGCTACGAGGATGTGCCGCATCATTTTCGCCCGTTTATGAAACTTTGCATCTAACTATTCATCCAATCTGGCAAATACGCAGCCTCAGTCACTGCCATTTCATCGAACATCTGGCGAATTTCTGCTGGTGAGCAAACAGCGGCGGTGAGCGGATCAAGCATCAGCGCATAAAACGCGGCTTCCCGATTGCGATCAAGAACCGCAGTTGCGACTAGATCGTGAACGGCCATATGCGCCTGATCCAGCGCTGCCAGCTGCGTAGGCAGCGCGCCAAAATAAGTCGGCTGAATACCATCACCATTAACCAGACAGGCCACTTCAACCACGCCACCTTCGGGTAAATTCGTGATCAATCCGGTGTTTTTGACATTGCCATAAATGACCGTCGGCGTATCAGACTCTATCGCTTGCATGATATGTGAGGCATATTCTACGCCACGCTCAAGATCAAGCTCAGCCTCACCGCTCACCATCTGGCGAACTTCTTCAGCAGCTTCCTCACGCCAGCGCGGCCAATGATTCGCGTAGAAACCGGTCTCTCCCAGATACTCCGGGCGCGTGTATTTCTCAATCAGATCCGGACGCTTGCGAAAATAAGGTGTGTACTCTGAAGAATGGCCGCTGCTTTCGGTGACGAATGCGCCCAGATGGAGCATGGTTTCAAAGCGTATCGGATCCTGTTCATAAATGGCGGGGTCTTTCGCAAGTTCGCGTAAACGCGGATACATATCTTCTCCGTTGTAGGCGAGATCAACCAGCCATGCCAGATGATTGATGCCAGCAGCGCGATATTTGAGTTCCTTTATAGGTAAGCCCAGGTACCCCGCCAGTACCTCGGCGGTATATTGTATAGAATGGCATAGGCCAACAATTGGCAGCGAAGATGCGCGAATACCAGTCAGGCAGGTTAAAGACATCGGATTGGTGTAATTTATGACCAACGCCTGCGGGGCAAAATGTTCAACGTCACGCAGAATATCTATCCATGCAGGCAGAGTACGCAGCGCCTTAAAAATGCCGCCCGGCCCGATAGTATCGCCAATACACTGGTTCACGCCGTATTTCATTGGAATGTCAAAGTCATGGCGCACATTTGCCAGCCCGGCAACCTCGATGGTATTGATCACATAGTCGGAATTGGCAAGCACCTTCGTCCGGTCAACTGACGCTTCAACCTTCCAACGCCGCCCTGTTTCCGAGATCAACTTTTCGGCGATCTGATGCGCCAGTTCCAATCGCTCCGGTTCAATATCCACCAGCGCGAAAACACCCTCCTCAAGGCCGGGCGTGACCAGCACATCACGCATGATTTCATAGGCGAAAACCGCGCTGCCAGCACCAATAATTGTCACTTTTATCATAATCTGAACGTCCTTTGTGAATACAATGAACGAATATGCGCACTTTAGCACTATTCCCTGATATTATCGCGGAAAAATTTGCATTGCAATCAAGTTGACAGTATATTTTTCATGAAATGGTCAGTTTCGAGCAAAATCGCTCAAGGTATAGATGATGCAGTGGGATCACACGAGCAGTGAAATTTCCACCCAGGTTGAAGGTTGGCAGGACGCGCATCAGGCGGTAGATGCTGCGGTGGACGATCTGAAATATCTGTGGCGGCAAGGGCAGTATGATGATGTGATTTTTACAGGCTGTGGATCTACCCACTATCTGGCGATGTCTGCCGCGAGCCTCTTTCAGCAGGCGGTGGGCATTAGTTGCCGTGCCGTCCCCTCATCTGAAATTCTCCTCCACCCAAGGCAAGTTTATGGCCGGGGCAAGCCCCTGTTAGTCGCCATATCCCGATCTGGCGCAACCACTGAGACCATACAAGCGGCTGAAAAATTCAAAGCTGACTTTCAAAGCGATGTGATCGTCATTTCCTGCTACGCCGATAAGCCATTAAATGCGTTCGCCACCCTCAATCTGGCTGCCTTCGCAGGGCAGGAAATCAGCATTGCTCAAACGCGCTCATTCTCGTCCATGCTTGTGATGGCTGAAGGGTTGGCGCAGGTCATTTCAAATACCTTCTCACCCCGGCAGTTCTCAAACACACATAACGCGCAGGTAGCAGCGCTGCGTGAACAGGCGCTGAAATATGCCGACCCGGAGCAATTCCAGCGGGTATTCTATCTAGGCAGCGGCGCGCTGCATGGGCTGGCATGTGAAGCCATGCTCAAAATGAAGGAAATGTCGCTAACCAGCGCTGAAGCCTTTCACCCGATGGAGTTCCGCCACGGGCCGAAATCAATGATTGACGAACAAACTTTAATCGTCGGGCTGCTTGACGCGCACACTTACAACGCTGAGATCGCCGTATTGAACGAAATGCGCGCGCTTGGCGCGGCAGTGGTCACACTTTCGCCGGATACACACACCGACATTCGGCTTGAAGGTCATCAACAGCGGCCATCTATCGTGCATTACATGCCGTTCTTGCAGTGGCTGGCTTACCAGCGCGCAGTGAACAAAGGGCTTAACCCGGATGCACCGCGGCATCTGGATCAGGTTGTCATCCTATAACAGCAGATTCATGGGTATTACGGGGCGCAGCAGCCAGCGCCCCTTTAAGCAAAGTGTACCGTGTATATTTTTCATAAGGAGGACCGTAAAAATGAAACGCCCGATTCTTCTCGCCCTACTGTTAATGTTCATGCTCAGTGTTACCGTAATTTCGGTATCAGCCCAGGATGAACCAGTTGAACTTAGCCTGTGGGTACATCAAGAAGGCAATTTCAATAGCGCAACACAGGCGTTGATTGACGCTTATACTGAACTGCACCCAAACGTCACCATTGACATGGAAACTTTCGAGTACGGATTGTTCATTCAAACCCTGCAAACCGCACTGCCTGCGGGTGACAATGCCGATATTCTGGGATTGTTTGGATCATGGACGTGCAGCTACTCAGATCGCCTCACCCCAATGCCTGAAGGGCTGGTAGATACCTCTGCATTCTATGCCGCGGCGATTGGCGGCTACCTCTGTGATGATCAGGTCTACGGGCTGCCGCAAGAATTCAACATGGAATATGGCACGGTGCTAGTCAACCAGTCTATGTTTGAGAGCGCAGGGCTAACTTACCCGCCCGCATGGGCGAATTATGACGCGCTGATCAGCGACGCCGCTGCGCTTTCGCAGTACGGTGACGATGGATTGATGACGGTAGCCGGTTATCACTTCACCAACGCTGACGCTATCGTTTTCGGTTTCCTCGCTGGCATTTTGCAAAACGGCGGCAGCTACTGGAATGAAGATGCATCGGCATTCACCTTCAACACCGACGCCGCTAGAGCGACCCTCGACCAGATGATGGCGCTAGTCGAAGCTGGTGCCATTGATCCGGTTCTGTTCAACGATTCGGCTAACTGGGGCGGAAATGCCTTTTTCACCAATCAGGCGGCGATCACTTTGATCGGCCCGTGGGCAGTTGCCTTCGGGTTGAGCGATTTCCCTGAATTTGGTGAATTCGGGTATGTGCAGATCCCCTCCCACACCGACTCAGATCCATTTTTCGCAGCAGATTCTGGCTGGGGGCTAACCGTGGCAAACAACAGCCCTCATGCTGATGTTGCGTGGGATTTCTTAGCCTTTGCCGCCGCCAACGCCGAAAATGCACTGGCATGGAATATCAACTCCGGCACTATCCCGGCGTTGGTAGAAGTGACCGAAACCGAGGCCTCCCGCGCCGCGCTGCTGGAAGTGCTGCCGTGGCTTGATGCCAACCTACCGCTGCTGCAATATGGCAGCTACATTGGCGAAATGCAGGATCGCGATCTGGTGTTCTATGACATCATCTATCCCTACATTTTGGATACGCTTCAGGGATTGATGAGTGTTGATGAGGTGCTGCTCTTCATTGAAGAAGATGCCAACGCAACCTTCAACTAGTATTCGATATCAGAGGGAATCAAGCAGAGTTATTTTCCGCTTAATTCCCTCTGACTCAAAAGTATGGCTTCTCTGGCACCGCGTTTACGCAGCCTAGGGTGTTGACAAGTGTCCGACTCAAGTTTTACTGCACTGACTCTCTATTGGCTGATGATTTCTGGTTTCATCGGCTGTTCAATTACCCCGCTCATCTTTGACCGTAAGGCGCGTAATCCCTGGGTTGGCGCGGTGCTAGGGCTGATTGTTGGCATCGTTTCAGGGCAGGTTTTCGGGCGGCTAATCCTCACACTTCTTTCGCCCGCCCTGCCCGATCTAGCATCATGGCTTAGTTTGCTTGGCGGCCTCTTAGGGCTGGCGTTGTTATGGTGGCTGATACCCGGAAACGCCGAAGCTCGCCTGAATCACCGCGGGTTTGTGGCCGGAACGGTCACGCCGATGGTGTTTTATCTGACAACACTCAGCGTATTTCCACTGTTGTGGGCATTTGCTCTCGCATTCTTCGATTACAGCCCGCGCCGTGTTGGCGGCCCGATTCTGGGTTTGGGCGGCGAAAACCCTTATGTAGGCTTTGAATATTTCGAGATGATGCTATCTGGCAGCGGGCGTGATGGACGTATGTTCCAGAACAGCCTCGTCAATACGCTCATTTTTACTGCGCTGGTGCTCGGCCTGAATATGCTGATCACCATTCCGCTGGCGGTGATGATTGAATCCACCAGCGACCGGATTCGTGGATTGTTCCGCGCAGTCTACTTTCTACCCGTGATCACCTCGTCTGTCGGCGTTGCCTTCATGTGGGGATACATATTCAATACCCAATACGGTCTGCTGAACAGCGGATTACGATCAGTTGGCTTAACACCAGTAGCGTGGCTTCAAGACCCTTCAGCCAATTTTATGGGCATTCCAGCGGCGTTAATTGCCGTTATCATCGCCTATTTGTGGCAGGACTTTGGCTACAACCTCGTGATCTATATCGCTTCCTTACAAGGCATTCCGGATTCGCTCAAGGATGCTGCAAAAGTTGACGGCGCAAGCCCGTTGCAACTGTTCTTTTATATCACTTTGCCCATGCTGCGACCGACTATCCTCGTCACTTCAGTATTGACGGTGATTTCTTCTTTTCAAGTTTTCGATCTCATTCAGGTGATGACACAGGGCGGCCCCGGGCGCATCGGCCAGACGCGCGTTCTGGTGCTCGAAATTTACGAGAATGCATTCCGCTTTGAACGCATGGGGTTGGCCGCGGCCATTGCCGTGGTGATGTTCCTGTTTATCGCAGTCCTTACCATCATCCAAACCCGCGTTCTGCGCACCAACTGGGAGTATTAACTGATGACTGCCCGGTCAAAGTCGCCTCTCAAACCCTATCGTGTAGCCATCTATCTCGTGCTTATAGTAGGCTGCTTGCTCACGGTCATTCCGTTCGTGTGGACAATTCTGGCATCCTTCAAAAGCCATGCCGAAATCATCAATCCAGCGACTCAAACATTTTTCCCGCGCACGTTCACCTTTGAAAACTACACGACCATACTTACAGACCCTACCCTGCCCTTAGCGCGAATCTATTTCAACAGCATATTTGTCGCCAGTGTGAATGTTGTCACCCAAACGCTTACCAGCGCGCTGTTCGGATATGTGTTCGCCAAGTTCCAATTTCGATATAAACGATTGCTCTTCTGGTACATCGTCGCCACGATGATGATTCCGTTCCAACTGACGATGATCCCTTCTTACCTGATCCTGCTGAAATTTAATCTCACCAATAATTTACTGGGAATGGTGGCCTTAAGCTGGTTCAACGCCTTTGGCATCTTTCTGATGCGGCAGTTCATGATCAATATTCCCGATGAACTGCTGGATGCGGCGCGGGTGGATGGCGCAAATGAATGGCAAATTTTCCTGCGCATTGTGCTTCCCCAATGTGGAGCGATTCTAGCGACTTTCGGTGTGCTGGTCTTTATCTCAAACTGGAATGCGTATCTGTGGCCGCTAATTATCCTGCGTGATATTGAAGTGCGTACGCTGCCGGTTATTTTGACGTGGTATAACGACCGCCATACCGCCAATCTCGGCATACAAATGGCCGCGTCTGTGCTCATTATCATGCCTATTCTCGTTGTCTACCTGATCATGAATCGCTGGGTGGTGCGCGGCTTCGCGCTATCCGGCATTAAGGGATAAAGATGAGTGCATTTATCCGGGCTAAACGTAGTTTCTGGTTGTGTATCAGCCTGCTTTTTATCGGCGTCATCACCATTTCAGCGCAAGAGGTTCCAGAGCGAAATTGGCCAGCGGTGAACGACTACATTATTCAGCTTCAGCGCGCTAGAGTAGACCGTTTAGCGCCAACCGCATACGATCTGGTCATCTCCGATATCGCGCTTGCTGGCAGCAGCCCTGCGGAAATTGCGCGGCTGAGGGAAAGCGCCGGCGGTGATAAGCTGGTTGTCGCCTATATGAGCATCGGGCAGGCCGCAACTTTCCAGTATTACTGGCGGTCGGAATGGAGTATGACCGGCGAGCGCCCGGAATGGGCAGACTCGCCGGACGGCACATGGGCAGGCGATGTCTGGGTGCATTACTGGGATCCACGCTGGCAGTCCATCATCATTGATGGTGAAGATTCGTATCTGGATCGGATTATTGATATGGGCTTTGATGGTGTTCTGCTGGATCGCGTGGATGCGGCGACTTTTTACGAGGAACAGGGACGCGAGACGGCTTATGCCGAAATGATTGACTTTGTGATGGCTATCGCCGCGCATGCCCGCGAACGTTCGCCTGATTTCGGCGTCTTTACTATCAATGGTGAGGACATCCCGTTTCGAGATCCAGATTCTGGCTATCTTGAAACCGTCACCGGCATCATGGTCGAAAGCCTATATTACGGCTACCCCCGCGACTACGATCCCTCGCCTGCCGATTGGACGGCACTGCGCGAAGCTGACCTCGCCCGCTGGGTGAATGCCAACCGGTTGGTGCTCACCGTAGACTACAGCCGTATTCCCGAACATATCATCAATTCGTTTACACGCTCTCGCGAGAATGGATTCGTTCCTTATGTCTCGGATCGAGGGCTAAGCCGCCAATTCATTTACGAAGGTTTTGAGCCGGATTAATTGCAAATCGGCTGATATTTCACCCGGTATGCAGCCATATTGGGGGCGGGTGACGAATACATATCTGTGACACTCCCCACACATTCAGGCATTGGTCACGATAGACGTATCCGTTTGCGCTTACTAGCGCTGTTCCGGGTACGTCTACAGTCATACACGTGTCCAGAGCCGAACATTCATCTGTCGCCAATTTAAAACCGAGCAAGTAGGCAATACCAGCGCTAACGGGTACAGTATCCACAACTTACTTTTTAACAGCGTCAGGATATCGTATGCGTGACTTTCAGCCCAAAACAATTATTGAGCCGTTTCGTATCCGTTCTGTTGAGCCAATCCATTTCACGACAGCAGCACAGCGCGAAGCAGCGCTGGCAGCCGCGGGTTACAACCCGTTCTTACTGCGCGCCGATGACGTATTGATTGACCTGCTGACGGACAGCGGCACTGGTGCGATGTCATCCCGCCAGTGGGCTGGCATGATTGCCAGCGACGAGTCTTACGCGGGAGCATCGTCGTTTTATCGCTTTGAAGCCGCGGTCCGCGATATTACAGGCTTCCGACATGTCATTCCGGCGCATCAAGGGCGTGCCGCCGAGAACATCCTGTTCACGACAATTGCTAAATCAGGCGACGTCATTCCCAGCAACACCCATTTTGACACCACCCGCGCCCATGTTGAACACAATGGCGCAGAAGCGCGCGATCTTGTCATTCCTGAAGCCCGCCAGCCGCAGCTGATTCACCCGTTCAAGGGCAATATGGATATTGAGGCGCTGGAACAAACCATCCAGACCGTCGGGGCGGAACGCATCCCGGCGATCATGCTCACGGTCACCAATAATTCTGGCGGCGGGCAGCCCGTCAGCATGGCGAATGTTCGCGCCGTCAGCCAGATTGCGCGGCGATATGGGATTCCGTTCTATATTGACGCCTGTCGCTTCGCGGAAAATGCGTGGTTCATCAAAATACGCGAAGAGGGCTACGCTGATAAGCAGCCAATAGACATCGCCCGCGAAATGTTCAGCTACGCCGATGGCTGCACCATGAGCGCTAAGAAAGACGGCATGGCGAACATCGGCGGCTTTCTAGCCCTCAATGACGATGCGCTGGCCGTGCATTGCCGTAATCTCGAAATCCTCACGGAAGGCTTTCCAACTTATGGCGGCATGGCAGGCTACGATCTAGAGGCGATTGCGCAGGGGTTGTACGAGGCGCTTGACGAAAATTACCTGCGCTATCGTATCCGTTCAATTGCCTACCTTGGCGAGAGGCTGGTCGCGGCGGGTGTTCCCATCATTCAGCCGACGGGGGGGCATGCCGTTTACCTTGATGCCCGCGCGATGCTCCCGCATATCCCGCCGATGCAGTACCCCGGATGGTCGCTGAATAACGCGCTATATCTGCTGGGTGGCGTGCGCGGCGTAGAAATTGGCACCGTGATGTTTGGCTTGCAACCTGACGGCAGCGAACAACCCGCGCGTATGGATCTGGTGCGGCTGGCATTTCCGCGCCGAACCTATGCGCAGAGTCATGTTGATTATCTTGCCGAAGTGATTATTGAAGTATTCGCGCAGAGAAACTCGCTTCCGCCTTACCGGATCATCTCGCAAGCGCCGGTGCTGCGCCATTTTACTGTCCAGCTTGAGCCTATTCGAAACTGAAATCAGCTAAGCTTCGCAAATAGCTTTTTTTGCTCACCCCGATAAAACGGTGCAGCAGCTTTACTATTTCTCGTTATCGAACGAAATTAGAAAGCTGCTGCACCGGCACAACTTAGATTCATCCCGTTTGTGTGACTTGAGTCACATTACGCCTTACACATATTGCCTAATATGAACTGTAGTCGGGTATAGCAATACACCCAATTTTGGCTTACCTACTTTCAACAGGCAACTGGTTGAACCGACCAAAACTCACCTACGCTGTGCCTTTTATCAATCAAATAGCATGCCCTTTTCTAAAGCAGGCTGTGCCAATAATCTACGCCCGCAGTTTCGCCCAACCACAGAGAAAGTTTGAATGAACTTATCCAATATCTTCCGCTGGATACATATCCTCGCCGGGGCTGCATGGCTCGGTGAAGTAGTCGTAGTTAATTTCATCCTAGTCCCCGCACTCTCTCGCATCGAACCGGGAAAGCGGGGGTGGTTCCTATCCTTAATCTTCCCCCGTATCTTTCGGTTGGCATCTATCCTTTCGCTAACCACTATCCTTGCTGGCGCAGCGCTCAATCTCAGCCTGAATAATTGGCGGTTCGATGTCGCCGTGATCCGCCTGACTTCGACGCCATGGGGGTGGAGCATCTTAATCGGCGGCTTATTAGGATTAGGCGTCACTCTTTTTCACTTCTTCGCGGAACACCGCTTAGAGCCGCATGTATTGACCGCCCATGAAGAGACGAACGAAGAAGCCTTTGCCCATATTTTACGCCATCTGCGAATCATTCCCCTTGCCGGGTTGGGTGTTCTGGTACTGACATTTCTACTGATGATGTACGCCGCAAGTGGGTTTTAGAGGGGCTGCGCATGAAAATTCTTCTGGTCAACCCGCCCAGCGGGGGTTTAACAGTTGGCTTAAAACATCTAGCACAGGTAGAGCCGCTGGGGTTAGAAATTATCGGTGGTGCCGTTCGCGAGCATCAAGTCGAACTGCTAGATATGAACATTGAGACCGATCTGGAAGGCACGCTGCGGCGTTTTCAGCCAGATATCGTGGGTGCCGGCGCTCAGGTTGTGCAGACTTATACTGCCCGGCAAGTTCTCAAAACCGCGAAAGCCTTTAACCCGGAAATTCTGACGGTTATCGGCGGGCATCATGTCACGCTGTGCCCTCACGAATTCAATTCACCCTTCATTGATGTTATTGTCATTGGGGAGGGCGTGCCAGCCTTCAGAGAAATTGTCACCCGATGGGATAAAGCCCACACAAAAGACTTCGATGATATTCCGGGGTTAGCGCTGCCGCGCGATGGCCGTTTCATTTATACCGATCCCCGCCCATTCCCGCCCAATCTGGATCATCATCCTCATCCAGATCGTTCGCTCACGGAGAAATATCGCTCGCACTATTTCTATCTGTTTGAACGTTCGGTTGCCTCCATTCAGACCTCGGTGGGGTGCACTTTTCCCTGTAACTTCTGTTCATGTCAACACTTTACGAAACGGCACTTTATCGCCCGTTCGCCCGAATTGATCATCGAAGACCTGAAAACCATCAAAGAAGATCTCATCATGTTCTGTGATGACCATACCTTCATTGATGTGAAGCGCATGGAGCGCCTGCACGACTTGATCTTAGAGGCTGGGATTAAGAAACGCTATTTCGCTTATACGCGCACCGATTGCGTGGTGAAAAATCCAGAAATATTTGCAAAGTGGGCAAAAATCGGGCTGATGATGGTGATGACCGGTTTGGAAGCCGTTGACGATTCGCGCATCAAAGAGGTAAATAAGAAAACCAGCATCGAAATCAACGAGCAAGCCATCAAAATTTTGGCGCAAAGCGGCATTGTCCTGAGTGCCGGGTTTCTGGTGATGCCAGATTACACCGAAGACGATTTCAAACGTATTGATGAGTATGTCAAACAACGCCCCAATATCGCGCTTACCGAGCTGACGCCCTTAACGCCGCTGCCGGGTACCGGTTTTCATCATGAAGTGAAAGATACGGTATTAACCCATCATCGGGAAGTATATGACCTTGCCCATTTTGTGCTGCCAACGACGAACCTATCACAGCCGGAGATGTACCACCTGATCCAGAAGTATTATCTAAAAATTATATTCCGGGCGGTGATGCGGCTGAAACTTTACCGTTCCCGTCGCATTTTTGGGCGTCATACACCGCGCCTGCTGCTGGGTTTGCTGCGCAACTATCGCTTGATCGGGCAGATGCATATCAGCACCGCCACACCCGCCCCAACCGAATAGATCGGGGTATATAAACAAAGGTAATTCACAGAATGAGTGAAACTTATCATTACGCGGTTGTTGGTGCGGGGCGGCAGGGTGTAGCAGCAGCCTATGATATGGCGAAATGGGGCGATGCTGGCAGCGTTCTTTTAGCCGATACGAACGGTGATCGGGCCGCCTGCGCCGCCGAACGCATCAATAACCTGATCGGACGCCCAGTTGCCAGCGCCGCGCAAGTAGACATACGCGATTCGGACGCGCTTATCGAACTACTCAAGCCGATAGATGTATTCCTGTGTGCGGTGCCTTTTGTATTCATCCTCGATTGTACGCGAGCCGCCATCAAAGCATGCGCCAGTATGGTTGATTTGGGCGGCCACACCGACACTACCCTAATGCAGTTAGCGATGAGCGATAAAGCACGCGCCGCTGGTATTACCATGGTCCCTGACTGCGGCATGGGGCCGGGCATGAATAACACGCTTGGCGTATATGCCATTGAGCAGTTACAGATGCGCGGCGCAGCCCCGCGCGAAGTGCGTTTATGGGATGGCGGGCTGCCCCAGCACCCGTCTAAACCATGGGGTTATCAGTGTTCGTTCCATATCAATGGTCTCACCAATGAGTATGATGGGCAGGCGCTGGTTCTACGCGACGGCGTAATCACACCGGTAGATGCACTGACCGAATTAGAGATCGTTGACTTCGAAGGTATCGGCAATCTTGAGGCATTCGTGACTTCCGGCGGCACATCCACCGTGCCTTATACCTATGCAGGTCACTTGCAGGTTTATGAGAACAAAACGCTGCGTTATCCGGGACATTACAATCAATTTCGAGCATTTAAGGATCTGGGGCTTTTTCGTGAAGAACCGTTGGATATTGCACCCGGCCTCGCCATCAGCCCGCGCCAGATGTATCACGCCCTGCTGGGGCCAAGTATCGAGGCTGAACGAGTGGTTGATATCTGCCTGATGCGCGCCAGAGGCACCGGCGAGAAGGATGGCAAAGACCTTTCTATCGTGATTGACCTGATTGATCGCTACGATGAGATCACAGGTTTCACGGCAATGGAACGCCTGACCGGATGGCATGCGGCAATTATGGCGCAGTTCATCGCGCGGCACGAAGTGCCGCAGGGTATCTGGCCGCTTGAAAAAGCTATCCCCGCAGCACGTTTTCTGTCTGAAGTTCGTCGTCGTGGTTTTCAGATAACCGAGATATGGGAAGAATAATTTACGATGCCTCTAAATGAGAATCGGGCTAATAACAATTCGTCCAGAGTTGAAGGGATCAATAAAACGATGGAGATTCACTATTTTGGCTGGTCAGGAATTACCCTGGAACACTGTGATACGCTGGTCGGGTTTGACCTGTTTGGCGAGGCCGTCACATGGGATGCCTTGAAGAGCAATCAACCCATTCTTATGTGTTTGACACACGGGCATCCAGAACATGCCGGTTCGCTGGAAAAACTACTGGAAGCGCCGGAAGCCCGCCCTTATCTTGCGAATGTCCATCTGATTTCATCGCACGATGTCATCCAGCACATCAACCGGAACAAAATCCTCGCGCCAGAAAATGTGCATCCGGTTAAAGATTCCGAAAGCGTGACCGTGAATGGCGTGAAGATCACAGTCTTCGATTGGGTGCATATGCCCCTGCTGCCCCCGGGAATGCGTGAAAAACTCGAATACATCTTCCAGCTGCTCATTCACCCGCTCGATCTGTTACGAATCGGGACGCTAGGCTTAAGCTTGCCCATGAATGCGCCGCAGTTAGGTTTCCATCTTACCTATCCCGACGGCAAAAGGGTTTTGAACTATTCTGAGGGTGTCCATCGCCTGACAGATCGCGCTGAAGTAGCGCAAATTGCCCGGAAGCTGCCTGCGGAAATGCTCTTCTTTGCGGTTGAGCCAGATGATGCCGAAGCCATCCCAAATTGGGTAGAGATTCTCGCTCCAAGCGATGTTTACATCTACGAAGCGCACCGGCCATGGCGGGATACCTTTCACCTGCCTTTCATTGATCTAAACAAATATGCGGGTGAATTATCAGAACGCTTCCAGCGAATGACCTTCAACGCATTGGTCAAAGAAGGTCAGGTTATCGGTGGGTAAGCCGCCGGCACCACTGACCGCGTATTGTCCGGTTCACGAGCAAATGTCTTACCCTGTGAGCCGGGCCACAGCCTGAACTAACCGGTGAGGGAAACGCTGCCGCAGTCCCCACTCAATCAGGCTTTCGCGCACCGCTAGCGGGATGAGCTTAATCAGCGGGTTGGTCACTTGATCTGCGAGGCTGTGTGCGTCTGCACGATTGAAAACTTTACAGCCTAAGTATGGATCAAACTTCCACGGGTACCCCTGCGGGCGTTCCATCGCCTTGAACGGGCTGCAGTAGTGATTGCTCGTCAACACCTTACCGTTTGCATCTTGCAGCACAAGATCAACATCGCCACAGGCGTCAGGATGCCAGTCAACGCTCATCACACGTTGAGACGTGTTAGGCTCAATAGGGAACAGAATATTGCCATCATGAACGATCTTTCCGCCGTTATCGCCTACCGTCCAGCAAACATGGAGATCGGGATAGCTGATCGGGGTGTCATTAAATATCCACAGCGCATATGGGCGGCGGCCATCATATTCCATGGCGATATGTAAAGGTTGTGAAGCGCGGCGCAGCGCCTCATAGCCGCCCTTAGGTTGGCGATTACTATCCAGCGCGCCACAGCCAACCTGCGGCACCAAATCTGCAAGCCAGAAATGAACGTATCCCGCGCAGCCTTCAGCGCGAAGACGGCGGATATGTTCTATATGAAAGCGCGTAAGTTCAGCCTGATACGCCCATAAATCCTCGATCTGACCGGCTAAATGCTGCAACCGATCCCAGCAGTCCGGGTAGGCTTGCAGCGTACTCGAATGCGCTGGAGCTTCAAATCCAAATTCGGTATACAAACGTGCGCGATGGCGATAAACATCGGTATATTGCTTCGTCCAGATAGCGCCATAGTAGGTATGCACATCCCCTGCCCGTTTCCAGTCGTGTTCCATCTGGCCAGAGCAGATGAATACCGGTCGGGTAGGGTCTTGTTCCAGGGCATCGGCATAAAGCGCCGGATCAGGGTGTTTTTCGAGGTTGTCTCGCCTCATAAAAATCATTGTTGGTTCATTGTGACAGCTCCACGTGATGATCGAAGGGTGATTATGTAGTGACGCGATCATCTCTTTTTGCAGAATACGCGCGCGCGCTTCAAATGTAGGGGAACTGTTGTGAATCCAATTCAGTTCAAAATCCTGCCAGACCAGCATCCCCATACGATCACATAAATCATAGAATGCCGGGGGCGAAACGTGAACATGAGCGCGCAGAAGGTTTAAATGCGCGTCACGCGCCAGCGTAATATCGCGCATCAAATTTTCTGAAGTACAGCGGGAAAGATAGAGATCAGGCAGATAAGACGAACCACGAATGAAGACCGGACGATCATTGATATAGTAAGTAAAACGCTCTGGCGTTCGCTCAAGGCGCGTCGTTCGAAATCCAAATGTTTCTGTCGCCAGGCTGAGCGCGCACTCCGATGGATCAACCAGTTGTGCTGTCAGGCGGTAAAGATAGGGATCGCCATGATCCCATGGCCACCAGAGACCCGGGTCACCGACATTCAGCGTATGTTCTATATCATGAGTCCCGGCGGGTAAATGAACTGATACCTGAGCAGAAGCGCCTGACTGTTGATGATTCTCCGGGATAATATCCAGGCGCAGCGTGCCTGACCATACGGCATCAGTAGCATTCGTCAGCGTCAGGCACAGCGCAGCTTCGCCATCAGTATTCGCCCGAACACGCATGCGGTCTATGCTCAGGCCTTGATCGAGAAGTAGGAAGACAGGGCGCCAAATTCCAAGAGGATTGACGTTCGGAGGAATCAACCCCTCGCCGTGTTCGTATAATCCTTTGACGAGGTTACGCAACACATGATCCGATGGGTAGCTTCCCTTTGGATTCGGGGTATCCCATGGAGAACTCACCTGCACAACGAGGTGGTTTTCCTCGTTCAAGCGCAGCAAACCAGTCACGTCAAAGCTAAACGGCGCAAAATGGCCTTCGTGCTGCCCCAACCAATGCCCGTTGAGCCAGACCGAGGCAAAATAATCCACACCTTCAAATTGTAGGCGCGCCCGTTGATGAGGTACTACCTGCACAGTAAAACTGCGCCTATACACCCACGCCTGCTGGTTGATTGCGCGCAGATGCTCACCCCAGTAGGGCTTATCGGGATGAAGCACAAGCTGCAAATGCGTTGAGTCCGGAACCATAAATGCGTCATCAAGTGGGCAATCTATAGGAGGGATCGTGTGATCTAGCGGCAGCGGGTGAACCTGCCAGTTTCCAGAAAGTTGAACGCGCTGTGTGTGAAGAGTGTCGGTTATCATATGATTTGTTTTATTCATGAAGGCCATTTAAGTCAGATTGTTCCGGCAGTAGTATCGTCCGAATTATGCTATTCGACTAAAGTTAAGGCTGTGCGTCAGGTCACACAACCCATTTCAAGGGCAAAGGTAAAAAGTTATGTCATCACCCGCAGAAAACAAAAGCCTCTCCGAGAGACTTCTGCTTGGAACCACCCGCCTAGCATCAAAAACATGGCCGATTGCAAAGCGTATTTTTCCAGAAACGTTGGAGATAGATGATAACCGATCACTGTGGGTAAGCCAGACTCCTGACTATCAGCCAACCAGCCCCCTGCAAGAGAATATCAGCGCAGATCTGGTGATCATTGGCGGTGGGTTTACAGGTACCTCAACCGCTTATCACTTCAGCCGCCGTTATCCTGAAAAACGGATCGTCCTACTGGAGGCGAAAACACTGGCAAACGGTGCCAGTGGGCGCAACGGCGGAATGATGCTGAACTGGATGCCCAGTATGTATGGGTACAGTCCTGAAATGACCCGCCGAATTTATCAAATGACGTGGGCTGGCATTCAGGCGATCATAGACATTATTCAGCGCCATCAACTGCCTGTAAGCTACCGGTTGGATGGCACCTTGACCGCCTACACAGACTCACATCGTGCTGAAGTCGCTCAAGAAGAAGCCGAATTCCACCAGCAGATCGGCATTCCGATGCAATTTCTCAATGCGAGCGCATTAAAACAGAAGCTGAATTTGCAGAGCGCATATGGCGCTGTCATTGATCCTAATTCCGGTCAAATTAACGGCGCGCAGCTGGTTCGCGCCCTGCGCCCGGTACTTCAAGAACAGGGTGTAGAAATCTACGAACAAACCCCCGTATTGTCCATTCAGGAAGGTTCAGAGTTAACGCTAAAAACGCCAAACGCCGAGATTAAGGCAAAAGCCATCGTTCTGGCGACCAACGGCTATACAGGTAAATTGGGTTATTTTCAGGATGCCCTTTTCCCGCTGCATTCTCATGTTTTTGCAACCGCACCTTTGAACCCGTCACAGCTAGAAAATCTGGGCTGGCATGGCCTCGCCGGTTATGCTGATGATCGGGATCGCATCGCCTACTCTAGCCTTACCCGCGAGGGGAACATCGTCTTCGGCGGTGGCAGCAATCAGGCCTATGCTTATCTCTTTAAGAATCGCACCATTGATTCTGACTCACCCGGCTTTGCAAAGAATGCCTTTAACAAACTGACCCAAACGATGGAGACCTATTTACCAAACAGCGCAAACCTGCCAATTGCCCGTCGCTGGACAGGCGTGCTAGGGATAACGCTCAACCGCACCCCGATTATCGGCGTGCGCGGCGAGCACCGGAATATTTACTATGCTATCGGGTACTGTGGGCATGGGGTCACGCTGGCCAACATCGCCGGGCAGATGTTGACGGATATGTATTCAAATGATGATCAACAGTGGCGTGATTTCCCATTCTATCAACAACCATACGCGCCAATTCCGCCAGAACCTTTCCGCTGGATCGGGTATCAGATGTTCACCCGTTTGACCGGTCATTCGCCACGGGTTTAATAGCGCCAGCAGGGGCATAGCTACGGGTGTGCCCCTGCGAGCAAGCGCCCAGCTTCATCGCTACAGGAATTCTCATTCGTTGACAAACGGCATATCACGCGGGCTAATATTCAGCAATGCGCTAAAATATCCGATCACAAATGAAGCTGAACAGTTTCGGAATGATGATGGCCGAATCTTCACCGGTTAAACTGGCTGAATTGCGCGAAATCCCCGCGTTTCGTGATTTGCCTGATGCGCAAACCCAGAGCATTGCGGCGGTTTTAGTGCGGCGGCATTACGCGCCGGGACAAATCATCTTCATCGAAGGTGAGCAAGCTAGTTCGCTGTGGTTTGTCTTTCAGGGGACGGTCAAGATCATTAAGCAGTCTCTCAATGGCCGTATTCAAGGGCTGTGCTTGATGAATCAAGGCAAGTGTTTTGGAAGTTGCCCACTGTTTAATATGGCGAAAAACCCCGCCACGGCTCAGGCGCTCGATCAAGTAACGTTATTTGTGCTGCCAGAAGGCGACTTACAGCAGTTAAAAGCGCATGATCCGCAGTTTATCGGGGCGCTGCTGCATCTCTACAGCCAGCGGTTGGGGCATCTCGCGCGGGTGAGCGACGTATTAGGAACATGGGCCGTTTCAGACCGTATTAACGACTGTCTGCTAACCTATGCCAGCAGCGATATGCAGCCAACGGTGAAACTTACCCATGAAAAGCTGGCCGCGCTGTCCGGCACCATCCGTGAGGTTGTCACCCGTCATCTTAACCTGCTGGCCCGAGAGGGTATTGTCCAAAATGAAAATGGGCATATTATCATCTTGAATCCCGATGCGCTGCTGCCCCCTTGTGCCCGTGAAGATGAGAAGGCGTTCACCACGTGATTTAGGTCACATTAGCGCAGTTCACCAGCACCTATACTGGCAGCATGGCAATTTATGACGATGGTCGTTTCAAGATAGTTACCGAAGACTCATTATCGAACATTCAGATATTCAAGAGTCTTAGCCTACCAACGCGCCGTTGTATTGCGCAGAATGCGGTGGCGGTTGAGTATCTTGCGGGTGTCGATCTCTACCGGCAGTCAGACCCACCCACCGGGCTATTCGCGCTGCAAGCGGGGCGGGTGAAGTTATACCGTCAATCAAAAAAGAAATGTCAGATTCTGGCGCTGCCGATGCCGGGCGATTGTTTCGGCGCGGAGTCGCTGCCCACCGGTGCGCCTAGTCCGTATTCTGCAACTACGCTCATGCCTGTGGTTATCGTTCATTTGAGACATGACTGCCTACAACACCTGCTGGATGAACATACTGATTTTCGGGATGTATTTCTTCAATTAATTATTGATCGGCTCAAACAATTTGTGACGCTGGTGCATGATCTGGCCTTCCGCGACGTAACTTCACGCCTCGCAACTGTTTTGAGCCTTCGCGCCGAAGTTGAAGGGCTGCCCCATCACGAAGGCATCATCTACGATCGTCTCCTGTCCCAGCAAGAATTTGCCGATATGGTAGGTACAGCCCGTGAGGTCGTCTATCGCACTTTTAAGAAATTCGAAGCGGACGGGCTGGTGCAGATGACTCGAAGCAGTATCCTCGTCTATGATCTGGATACTCTCCGCGCAATTGCCCTTCAGGAAGCCCATTAGCCGGCGATCCGTTCATCGTGCGGGCAAAGAAACTACCCCGACAGATTCGCAGCGGTGAACACAAGCTGACCGGCAGTTCCATGACATTCTACGCGGCGATCATCAATCTGCCGCACAATCAGCGCGCTGTCGCAGAAATAGCCGCTAAGACTCACCTCTGCGAAAAATTCTAGCTGCGCCGTCTTTAATATGACCTTTGAGCCATCTTGGATCACCTCGGTGATCTCCGATGTGACGTAATGAATGTGTATTCCCGAACGCAGCTGCCATTCCAACGGCAGTATCGTGCCTCGCCGTGCTGGAAGCGCAATAGGATGCCCGCCAAATAAAGCACCCTCCCCATTCGAAATCACCGTTTCAAACGGGTCATCCTGATAATTGTTAATGAACAAGAACCTGCCGCGCGCCCCGCGCGAAAGCCGCACATCTGCCCATTCGCTCAGCACAAATTGAGGTGCGCAGCCCATCCGGCTCGCCATCCGATCCAGAATATTCAGATCGTCAAGCGTGTTTGCAGACAGCGCCGCGCCCAATACCATCACTTCCCCTGCGCCCAACCGCTGCGTGAACCCGACGGTTTGCCCTGTGGCCGTTATCGCAAATCGCCCATCAAAATTTCCGGTATACGCCTCTAGAAAGGTAACCGGAACCTGTTCGTCATCAAAAATTTGTATCTCAACCGGTTCGAACTGCGTCATCTGGCTCATACCGGTGATCTGCAAAGCATCCTGTAAAATAGTACAGGGCGCGTGATCGATAGTTTTCTCGCACATACGCCCCACTAGTATCAGCCGCCCACCCTTTTCGACATATTTCACCAGCTTTTGCTGTACAGCCGCATCGCACTGTTTTTCCATCATCACCCATAAAGTAGGTGTAATCGAAGGGTCAATCTCAGCCCGCGAAAGCTCTACCGCATCAAACGCGCGGTGTGTGAGCGCCAGCCCACGCGCGATAAAGTCAAACAAAATACCATTCCGCTGGTGTGTGAGAACGTCAGTTGTCGGGCGCGTCCATTCATTGTTGACTTCGGTCATGAAGTCATCAAGCAAGAATCCAATCGTGGTGGTTCTGGTAGGCGCGGATTTAATCAAATCTGCGCCATATGCAGCGATCACGTTCGAGAGTTCAGCATAGCGCCGATAATGCCGCCGCGTGGTCCCATCTTTACGAACCGGGTGTCCCCAGTTGTGCCGCCTAGCCGGGCTGATCCCCGGATCATTTTCGCCATCAAAAAATAGATAGTGGTTAATCGCGCGCATGCCGCCAGCGATGCTCAAGCGGCTGTGAAGATCGTAGAGCGAAGATTGCGCGCCGCTAAAATCCTGATTGCCCCCCGCCTGAAATTCAATCGAAAACAGCGCCTGCTCAGGATTCTGCAAAGCAGCAACCATGGCATTCACCAGCAGTATCTGGTGAAAGTTCCCTTCCCCGATGAATATCGGATAGACATCGGTTGCGCTGATCATGCCCTCTAGCGCCATCACATCCACGAGCTGCGATAAACCAATAGGGAAGGTTTTGCCGCCGTTGCCAAAGCCATGAATATTAATGACCGGCGGCACCTCCATGCCATGTGCCTTCGCCCGCGCCCACAGATGAGCTGCATAATCTTGCAGATAGCCGCGATAGAATCGCCGGTAATCTTCGATCAGCCGTTCGCCATATGGCAATTGCGGCATCCGGATCTGCTGCGATAGAAAATTCGGCAGATCCGCCGTCGGGTAATACTCGGTCAGGCGTTCGCTGTATGTTTCTCGCAAATAGGCGGCGAAACGGCCGGCCGTATCCGGGTTCAGGTCAACGATATTGCGCACCCACTGCAACATTCCCATCTCGTTATCAAGCTGGATCAGGATGATCTTGCCGCCCTGCGTGATCTGGCGGGGCGACAGCACTTGAAATACCGCCTCGTACCATCGCTCGACGCCGTTCAGGAAATCAGGATGCAGGTAGCTGGCTATATTCTGCGTCTCGCCGCGCTGATTGATAAAAGCGATATTTGGATTGCTGCTAAACAGCCATGGGGGTATGCCTTCATTGATCGTCTCAGCCATGATGTACGGGCCGGGGCGAGCGATGATATAGAAATCCATGCGGGTTGCCAGATCAAGAAACCCGACCAGATCGCGCATCGGGTGGGTATGCCCATCCAGATCGAAAATATCCGACTGCGGTTGGTGCCATAGCCACGGGATATAAGCGGCAACGGTATTAAAACCCGCGCCGCGCAGCAGGCTCAACCGGTGTTCCCACTGATCAGCGGGAGTCCGGAAATAATGAAACTCCCCCGCATTGATGAAGCAGGGCTGGTCATTCAGCCAGAACAAGCCGTCTTTAGTATAAAAGTTGCCCATCTGAAGCCTT
>JACSRP010000243.1 GCA_014879665.1 Anaerolineae bacterium
CCGCGCACACGGGCGCGCCAGCCGTGTTCAAGGCTGAAGCCGGACATTTCGATGAGCATGGTGCTGAGCAAGCCCATGCCGCCGCCGCCCATCATGCCGCCTAGCCCGCCGCCCTGCGTGCCACCGCCAACGCTGGCGACACCGCCGCGGCTGCCCACGCTGTCAATTTCATCGAAGAAGATCACCGCCGCGCCGTATTCTTTGGCGGCTTTGCGCGCGCGCGAGTAGACCCGCGCCACTTTCATATTACCAACGCCCATGAACATGGCTTGCAGCGATGAGGTATCCACATAGTAGAAAGGCACGCCGGCTTCGGTGCTGATGGCCTGCGCCAGCCAGGTTTTGCCGGTTCCGGGCGGGCCTTCAAAGAGCAGGCCGTTCAAAGGCTCGCCGCCTGCATCCTCAAAGGCTTTCACGCCGCGCAGCAGGAGCACGATTTGCCGCGCCTGTTCCAAAATTTCCGGCTGACCGCGGTAGTCGTCAAAGCTGATGCCTTCGGCGCCGGGCATGATCGTGTATTGGCGGGTGCGGCTGACGAACCAGTACATGATGAAGAACTGGAAGATGATATAGCTGGCGGCAAAGGCGATTTGAAGGCCAAACCCGAAAAGCTGGATCAAGCCGCGCATCACTTCGGCATCCAGCAGCGCGACGACTAGAACGCCGATCAGCAGCAGCCAGAACCAGAAAGATTTGAAGACGCGCAGCACGCGCGCCAGCGGGCGGTTGTGGCGATCTACGAGCGTTTCTTCGTCTTCCCACGAGAACTTTTCTTCGGTATCCAGATAGGGCTGGTTGGGCGCGTTTTTAATGGTCGTCATCGGTCATCTCTTCTTCGCCAACCACTAACACTTCGCTAGAAGGCGGCTCAAGCTGCACTTTTGGCGTATACAGCCCGTAGGCATCGAAAAACTTCTCCACTTCGTCGGCCAGAAGCTCTTCGCGTTCCAGCAGCAGGGCGATCAGTTTTTCGCCCATTTCGTGGTGCATCCGCAGCGCCATTCGCACTTCAGCCAGCACCATGCGGAAGGTTTCTTCCAT
This sequence comes from Anaerolineae bacterium, assembly GCA_014879665.1. GTDB lineage: Bacteria > Chloroflexota > Anaerolineae > Aggregatilineales > Phototrophicaceae > Flexifilum. The sequence goes on from JACSRP010000243.1 coordinate 1,042, forward strand.
GCGTTCGCGCATTTCTGGCGTGAGGTTGACATCGCTGATGCCGCCGCCCTGACTGAGATCAGGCATCCTGCCGCCGGCGCCGATCTGCCCGAACATGCCGGCATTGGCCATCATGAACAAGACGCCGCGAATATGCCCGAAGTCGCTGGCATCGCCCCAACCCACACCGACGCCAAGGGTTTGCGAGCCTTCGCCGCAAAATTCCAGCTCGCCGGCTTTGCCACCTGCGGCCACCCGCAAACGGCTCATCAGCGAGTCGTAGGTGTTGGTGTATTCGAATTCTTCGGTTGCTGGATAATACTTGACGTAGCCATGCGCGCCGCCCTGCCGGATGATGGTGATACGGGCGATACGGTAATCTGGCCGGAACAGGCGGATTGCAAGTGCGTGCCCGGATTCGTGGGCGGCCAGCCGGTATTTATCCGCCGCCGCGAGATTCTTGATCGGTGAGCGCACGCCGTATTCATGTTCCGGCTGCGCCATGCGAATATCGCGCATATTCATCACTGTACGCCCATCAAACAGGGCGTAGCGCAGCGACTCGTTGAGCAGATATTTGATGTCCGCCGGGGTGTAGAACGGCGTTTCGTTGGCCGTGGTCAACGGGTCTATGCTGTCATCATGCGACATTTTCGAGAGGTAATATTCGATAATGTCGCGGCGACCTTCGAGATCGGGGGCGTCAATGCGGATTTTCTTATCAAAACGGCCGGGGCGTAAAAGCGCCGGATCGAGCGCCCCAAGGCGGTTGGTCGCACCGATAGTCAGCACCCTTTTTTGCGGCTTGGGCGGATTGCGGCGCAGGATGGTGCGGTAGAAGGCGGTACGTTTGCGCGCCCAGAAGCCGTGTTCAAGGCTGAAGCCAGACATTTCGATGAGCAGGGTGCTGAGCAAGCCTTGATTGCCGCCGCCGCCCATCCCGCCCATCATCATCATCAAGCGGTCTGGCGCCATGTCTTTGTTTTCGACTTCAGCCACACCGCCGCGCGCGCCAATGGCGTCAATTTCATCGATAAAAACGACTGACGCGCCGTACTGTTTGGCGTACTTGCGGGCTTTGCTGTAAAGCCGCGCCACTTTAATTGGGGCGATGCCCATAAACATTGAGTTCATGGAGGACGCATCCACGTAGAAGAAGGGGACGCCGGCTTCGGTGCTGATGGCCTGCGCCAGCCATGTTTTGCCGGTACCGGGCGGGCCTTCCAGCAGCAAGCCGTTCAGCGGTTCGCCACCCGCTTCTTCAAATACGCGCACGCCGCGCAGCAGCTTGACGATCTGCTTGGCCTGTACCAGCACTTCGGGATGGCCGCGGTAATCTTTGAACGAGACGCCTTCGGCGCCGGGCCATACCGTATACATGCGCGCGCGACCTAAGAACCAGAACATCGCCACAAACTGGATCACGATGAAGGCGGCAGCAAAGACGAAGCGGAAGAGGAAGGTGAACATGGGGATGATGGCGCGCATCACTTCAGCACTGAGCAGCGCGGCCAGCACGATGAAGATGATCAGGCCGATTAGCCAGTTACTGCCGATGAAGCGCTGGATGCGATGGCGAAGGCTTCGGCGGCGCTTTTCGACCAGCGTTTCTTCCTCTTCCCACGCATAGCGGCGCGGGGGGGGCGCAATCGGGCTGCCGTTGGGGTTGGTCTTGGCGATGCTCATTTGATTAGTCCCACATTTCAGACATTGCTTACTGAATGCTGGTTGGCAGCATGTACATCGGGTGGTTGGGGTGGCCTTCGTACAGCTCAAGCGACGAGGGCGCGGTATAGGCCAATGTTCCCTGCGCGATCAAATCGAAGAAGGCATCGAGCGAACGGCTTCCGGCAAGGTAGCTGGCCGCCGCCGCGCGATCAATTGAAGAATCGGCGACCACGATGCCGATGAAACTCTCGCCGCTATCCAGCGTTTGAATGGACTGCGGCGCTAACAGCGTCACCCTTAGCACGTCCGATCCTTCGCTGTCAAGCATAGTGCCCTGCCAGGTTAGTTCAATGGCGCGGCGCAGCGCGTTTAACTGAGCAACCTGCCCTTCCATAGTCGAGGCGTCTGAAGCGGGAGGGCTGAACAGCATATTGACCGAAAACACCCGCGATTCGGCGTCTGCGCGAATTTCGATGATGTCCACATCGCCGCTGGCGGCTTCGATGCGATCTGCGGAAGCCAGCAGCGGCGGTTCGGTCAGCCCGGTTTTATCGGCCATGACCAGATCCAGCGCGGCGACGGTGTTATCGGCCAGCGTTTGCGAATTGTCCTGACCGGTCAGGACGCGCAAGCCGGGAAGGCTGTTACAGGCAGAGACAGTAAAGATCAGAATGAAAAGACCAGAGAACTTTAGACCCCGGCGCATAAGTCAACCTTTGCAAAGCCGTTTCATAGGGAATCATCGTATGAGAATTTGAACATTTATATCAAGTCTATCTGTTCATTGAAATACGATAGCACAGATTTAAGAAACTCAGGTGAGAACATCTAAGCCTAGTCGCGGGGGGAAGGGTTGGATCGTCTAAGCGCGGGCGCAGGGTGCTGCGCCCCTACGATGTCACCGCGTCGCCCCTTTTTTTAACTTTTAATTTATTTTCACTCATCGTTTCCCTAGATAAGACGTATCGAGCTGTGTTTCCAGCGCAAGATCGGCTTCACGCGCCACGTAAAAGCCGCGAGCGTGGGGGCGCGAGGTGACTACACGCTGAAACTGACCATCCACAAAATGGGCCGCTGCGCCGTCATCCATCGCCCAACCGGGGCGCATTTCGCCAGCCCCGATGGTTTTCAGCAGCCAGGGGCGGCGCTCATTTTCACCGTCATAATGCGGACAAAAGCTGCCTTGCAGACAGCCGAGGCAGGGAATTACCGAGAGCCTGCCAAAGACCGAATCGGTGGAACATTCTTCAAACCAGCAGTTGGCCCCTGCGCTCACGCCGGCCAGCACAGTGCCGCCGGCGTTGGCTTCGCGCAAAATGCGATCCAATCCCCATTCACGCCACAGGGCTAGCATACTTTTGGTGTTACCCCCGCCGACATAAACAGCGTCCTGCGATTTCAGGAAACCTTCAATGTCGTATGTGTGCGGCTGGAACAGGGACAGGTCAGACGGTTCAGCGCCAAGCCGTGTGAACGTGCGATAAAAATTGAGGGTGCCATCTCGCCATTCGCCGCTGGCCTGAGGCAAAAAGCAGATTTTCGGACGAGTCTTGCCGATCAAGTTCAAGATGTACTGATCGAGCAGCGGGTTTTCCGGCTCCATCATGAAACCACCGCCGCCCATCGCTATGATATGAGAAGTCATGAAAATACCTGAGTAATGAGTAATGAGTGATGAGTATAGGGTTAAAAGTTAAAAGTTAAAGGTCGTGCCGGACAAGGCATGCCTTGTCCCTACGGGGAAATGCGGCTCATGCTGTATTTATTTTGAGCTGCGCCGTCTTCAGCCCTGTACGAAATAGGAACGGCGGAATGAGCGCGAACCGGCGCGGGTGAGGACTGCACCGCCGGTGTGCGCGGCAGCGATGAAGCCCAGCGCCACCACCGCGATGATCGCCAGTGTGGGGATGAAAGCGGCGGCCACAAACAACAAGCCGAACAGCGCGCCGCCGAACAGCGCGCTAATCACTGGCGGCTGACGGGGAGCAAGCCTTGAAGTCACCATTTGACCAACGCGCAAAGACGCCCCAGCCAGCCCGATTAGCCCCAACCCGATGAAGCCGACGCCGAGGATCAAGGCGAGGGGCAGCACCACCAGCCCCAGCGGCGTGAAGATAGCCAGCAGCAGCACTACCAGCGCAACGATGCCCAGCATGATGCACAGGGCAGCCACGAACGCGCCGAAACAATCCTGCCCGCGTTCGCGTACCACCTGATCGATCTGATCCAGCCGATCAGGCATCAACGCCACGCCCAGTGCCGAAAGTGCCGCCAGAAATCCGCCAAGCAGCACCGCGCCAAAGACGCGGGCAGCGGTGTGGTCATCTCCATTACCGGTGGCAATTGTGGAATCTACGCTGGCAAACAGGTTCGCCTGCTGGGCATCATTGCAAGCGGCCAGCGCGCGCGCACCGGCATTCAACCCATCAGCGTTCACACAGGGGAAAATCTGCCCGTTAATCACGGCTTCGGGGGCAATCATCAGCTTGTCCGCCGTGACCAGCAGATCGCCAGCGACGATGCCTTCAATATGCACGCTGCTGCCGCTGATCGCCACATCGCCGCCAACTTGCGCGCCACCCGCGAGCGTAACCGTGTCGCCAATCATGGTCAGGTCACCAGCCACGCTGCTGGCGACATTGATATTGCTGCCGACCAGCGCCGCATCGCCGCCGATAGTACCCTCTGCCAGCAGGGCGATATTGCGCGCCATCACCGCCAGATCGCCGGGAATATGCTCATTGAACACAAAGTCAGTGGCGAACTGCGTGGGGTCATCGGGCTGATCCGGCCAGCGGCTTTCCGCCCAACTGCGAATCAGCCAGCCGAGTGCCGCCAGAATGACGGCGGCGATGATGACCCGGGCGATGAAGGGAACGCGATGCAGCATGATTTTATTTATCCTTGTCATCCGGCGGGTTCTGGCGTGAAAGCCGCCGCAGCCAGAGCAGGCCAACGGGGATCAGCGCGAGCAGCCCCACGGGTAGAATCGGGGCGCTGCTGAACAACGACTGCGCCGACTCGACCAGCAGGCCTAAGAAGGCAGCAGAGGCGGCTACCGCGGCAGAAATGGCCTGAAGCACGCTGTTGAAAAAAGAGGCACTGCCCAACGCCGTGACCAGCAAATAGCCGAACGTGACCAGCAGCGGCACCAGCACCAGCGCGACGATGGTCAGCCCGATGGCAAACGCAAGGCTAGAGAGGCGATCCAACTTCGGGTTCTGAAGCTCTTGCGCTAACCGCGCCATGATGCGAACGGCCAACCGTTCGGGGGCGCGTTCATGCGGGGCGGCACGCAGCAGCCGGTCAACCGTGCGCAGGCGCGAAAATTCGTCGGCCTCTACCGGGTCGTCATCCAGCCGCGCATATAATTCTTGAAGCGCCTCTGGCGAAAGCTGATCATCCAGCGCTTCCTGCATCAATCGTTCGCCTTTTGGGTTGGCCATGATTAGTTCTCCATCAGCGGCATCAGCGCGCTGGCGGTCTTTTCGTCAACGCTGTCGGCAAGCATCTGGCGGGCGCGGAAAAGGCGGCTCTTGATCGCGCTTTCAGTGGTTTCCAGAATGCTGGCAATTTCGGTGTATGAGTAGTCATACCAGTAGCGCAGCACAACGGCGGCGCGGTAATCGGCGGGAAGCTGGCTGAGCAAACTTTGCAAGGCCGCGCTCTGCTCATGGTGTATCACTTCATCTTCCGGCTCTGGCTCATCATCGCTGAGCGTGAGCGCGGGAAGGGGGTCATCATCAATGGAGACTAAGTGCATACGCCGCCTGCGCAAGCGATCAATACAGTAATTTGAAGCAATCGTGAGCAGCCAGGTCTTAAAAGATCGGCGGGGGTCATAGCGCGATAAATTCATAAACGCGCGCAAGAAAGCTTCCTGCGCGGCATCTTCGGCTTCACCGCGATCATAAAGGATGCGGTAGCAGAGGTTGAATACGGCATCCTGATAGGTGTACACCAACTCGGCAAAGGCATCCTGATCGCCCTGCAAAGCGCGTTCTACCCATTCCACAATGACCGGATCGACCTGCGGCTGTTGGGGGCGCTCGTCCACAGCTTGCTTGCTCCCACCGCGCGCGAGCGTGTCAAGGCGCGGTGCGTTTTCCCAAACGGTTATCATGTTGAGTATACGTGCTTTTGAGGCATTTGGTTGCGTGGGGCGGAAAAGCGAACCGCTAAAAGTTCGGCAAATTTCCCAAATCACCTTAAGCCAGCGGGTAAAAAATTGCCGTATAATGAATAAACATTACGATTTCATTCCCGGCGTTCATGTATGATCAACTCTCCTCAGGACGAGCGCGACATTCTCATTGCTCCAGAAGTCCTGAAAAGCCAATTTAGTACCGACAAAAACTTGTCGATTCGTCTTGAGATTCACGAGCGCTACAGCGTTCCGCAGGTAGATTTCCCCCGCTGGGTGCTGGAACGTTTACCGTGGCGCGGCGGCGAAACTGTGCTGGACGTAGGCACTGGATCTGGGAAGTATTACGACGCTGTAATGTCACTAGCGCCTGACGCCCACTATGTGGCGATGGATGCCTTTATCGGCATGATGGCGAAGCATCCCGCGCGGGCGCGCCTGCTGGCGGGAAATGCAATGCGCCTTCCGTTCGCGGATGCCAGCGTGGATGTGGTGATGGCAAACCACATGCTGTACCTGCTGGCAGATATTGACGGCGGGATTTCCGAAATATGCCGGGTGCTAAAACCTGGCGGCGTGCTGGTCACTGCGACCAACAGCAGCCAGTCTATGCCCGAATTTTCTGCGCTCTTTCGGCGGGCAGTAACGCTGCTGACAACCCCCGGCAACGCCTATTCGCCCGCGCCAGACCTGAATTTTCACGCCTATTCGCTGGAAAACGGCCCATTGATTTTGCGGCGGCATTTTTTCGCGGTGGTGCGCCACGACCTGCCGCAGGCGCTGGTATTTGACCGCGCTGAACCAGCGCTGGCGTATCTGGAAAGTATGCGCTCCCTACGCGAACCGCTGCTGCCTGAGTATGTGCGCTGGGAAGACGTGATGATGATCATGCACGAGCAAATTGACCGGGTGATCGGGCATTTTGGCGAGCTGGTGGTCAACAAGATCAGCGGCGTGCTGATGGCCTCAGACAGCGGTGGATTCATACAGGGATTTGTGGAGCGAAAAACAGTTAAAGGTGATGCGTAATGGGCGCTGAGCGCTCAGAACTTCTGTTTACTCATCACTCGTTCCTCGTCACTCATCACTTCTCTTTTCTCCCACCTCACTCTATACTGAACCGAGTTACGTAATACGATCAGGAGTCTTATGAAGCTCGGAATTATTGGTCTGCCCAACAGCGGCAAGACGACTATTTTTAACGCCCTGACCAACAGCACGCTGCCCACCGGCGCGGCCACCAGCGGCCAATTTGAGGTACATACCTCTGTGGTGCAGGTGCCAGATGCGCGGGTAGACAAGCTCAAGGCGATGTACAGCCCGAAAAAGACCACCTATACGCAGATGACCTATGTGGACATTGGCGGGCTGGACAAAGGTATTGGCGAAGGCGGCCTGAAAGGGCAGTTTCGCAACGAACTAGCGAATCTTGACGGGTTTATCCATGTGGTGCGCGCCTTCAAAGATGAGAACGTGCCGCATCCGTATGACACGGTTGACCCGCAGCGGGATGTCGAAACGCTGGACAGCGAATTCATCCTAACTGATCTGGTGAGCATCGAAACCCGCCTTGAACGGCTGGAAGCTGACCTGAAACGCAAGGGCAAAGCCGGCGATATTGTGATGCAGGCTGAACTGGACATATTGAACCGGTTGAAGGCGCATCTGGAAGCGGAACAACCGCTGCGGGATCTGGGATTGAGCGAAGATGAGATCAAGCCGCTGCGTGGTTTTGGCTTTTTGACGCTGAAACCGGCGCTGATCGTCGCCAATACCGATGACAGCAACCCGAATCCTTCAATCACTTACAACCACAGCCTATCAAAAGTCGTCAGTTTACAGGGCAAGATTGAAGCCGAACTGGCGCAGCTTGATCCCGATGACGCGGCGGTATTCATGGAAGAATA
>JACSRP010000085.1 GCA_014879665.1 Anaerolineae bacterium
TTATCCGTTTTATGCCCCTTTTTCCCCTCAAATTTTGAGTCCATTTTGTTAGCAATATAGTCACCTATTATCAGAAAATTTGTGCTATTCTAAAACAGAGATTGAAGTTATGGCCTTACTTGACGCTTGTCACAGCCTTTGTCTAGGCGTTAAACTTCACATTCAAACAATCCATATTTTTTAAGCTTAGGAGCGTCCTCATGGTTCAAAAATTGCAAAATTACGTCGGCGGTCAGTGGGTCAGCAGTACATCCGACAAAATGACAACGGTCATCAACCCGGCAACTTGCGGCGTGCTTGCTGAAGTTCCCGTCGGCACCCGTGAGGATGTAGATGCCGTCGCCAATGCCGCGGCTGAAGCATTCCCCGAATGGCGCAGCACGCCAATTCTCAGCCGCGCCCAGTACATGTATCGTTATAAGACGCTGATCGAAAATCGCTTCGAAGATTTCGTCCGTGTGGTCGTCGAAGAAAACGGTAAAACTCGCGACGAAGCCCGCGGTGAAGTCCGCCGCGGCATCGAAAGCATTGACTTCGCCATCGGCCTGCCGAATATCGCGCAAGGCTATAAAGTCGAAGACATCTCCAGCGGCATTGACGAAACCGCCGAGCGTCAGCCCATGGGCGTGTTCGCCGCCATCACCCCTTTCAACTTCCCGATGATGGTGCCGCTCTGGTTCCTGCCCACCGCAATTGTGTTGGGCAACACCTATATTCTCAAGCCATCCCCGCAAACCCCCTTGAGCGCCCAACTGCTCTACGAAGTGATGGATGAACTGGACATGCCCGAAGGCGTGGTCAATCTGGTGCATGGCGGTGTTGACGTTTCAATGGCGGTGATGGAACATCCAAAAGTAGTCGGCGTATCTTTCGTCGGCAGCAGCCCCGTCGCCAAAATCGTCTATGAAACCTGCGCGAAGCACGGCAAGCGCGTTCAGGCACAGGGCGGCGCGAAGAATCACATCGTGGTCATGCCCGATGCCGATATGGGTGTGAGCGTGAAGAACATCATGGGTTCCGCCTATGGCTGCGCGGGTCAGCGTTGTCTTGCCGGATCCGTGGTTGTCGCCGTCGGCGATGCCTACGAGCCGCTGCGCGATGAGCTGGTCAAGCAGGCATCGGCGCTGCGCGTTGGTTATGGCCTCGAAGAAACCACGCAAATGGGTTCCGTTATCTCTCACGCCGCCCGTGAACGCATCGAGAAGATGATCACCGAAGGCGTGGCCGAAGGTGCCAACCCGGTATTGGATGGTCGCAATAAATCAGTCGAAGGCTTTGCCGATGGCTCATTCGTTGGTCCCACCATCCTCGATGGCGTAACAGCAGATATGAGCGTCGCCCGTGATGAAATCTTTGGGCCAGTGCTGTCCATCATGAAGGCCGATAGCTTCGATGAAGCCGTAGACATCCTCAACAGCAGTCGCTACGGTAACTCTGCCAGCCTTTTCACCAACAGCGGCAAGTACGCCCGTGACTTTAAGTACCGCGTAGATGCTGGCAATATCGGTATCAATATCGGTGTGGCTGCGGCCACCGCATCCTTCCCCTTCGGAGGCAAGAAAGACTCGTTCTTCGGTGACCTTCACGGTCAGGGGCCAGATGCGCTGGAATTTTTCACCGACCGTAAAATCGTCATTGAGCGCTGGTTCTAAGCGAAAGGTGTATCAGGTGGGACATCAGCCGGTTGATGTCCCATCCTGCCCGTTCAATGATCACATACACGACGCACATAAAAAACATCACCCCTGTGCAGTTGCAGGGCGGCTTTTTCGTCGGCTGGCCGAACCCCCCGGGGCCGGAAACGCATCTGCAACTCTTGCAGAATGCCTATCGCGTCGTGCTGGCTGTTGACGATGCGGCAGAAAACCAGCCGGTAATCGGGTTCATCAATGCCATCAGCGACGGTGTGCTTGCAGCCTATATTCCCTTGCTCGAAGTGCTGCCAGCCTATCAAGATCAGGGCATCGGCACCGAACTAGCGCGGCGTATGCTGGAAGCTTTGAGGCCAATTTATGCGGTGGACTTATTATGTGATGAACCCCTGATCCCGTTTTATCAACGGCTTGGCCTGATCCCGGTAAAAGGCATGGCATTTCGCAATTACGCTGCGCAATCGGGAGTCACTGAACCGTAACCCGGCTTCAACCTACTAGGAGATCGTGAATGACCTCACTGAATACCTTTGGCGCAATCATGACATTCGCCATCGAGATGGAAACCCGGATACGCGATTATTATCAAGCCGCAGGCGATGCCCCGCGCGCCGCTGATGCCGATAAACGCCGCCTGAATTTCGAACGTGTGCGCCGCGAAAACGTCACCGAGATCAAGCTTGAGGCCATTGAAGGGTTAAGCGAAACAGATTACGTGCTGAACACTTCAGATACTTCTGCCGCTGGTTACAAAGCGATAGAAGAAACCGCCGCGCGTTTCTATACCGATACCGCGCCAAAAATTAACGTGCGTGAAGCACAGCGCGCCTTAGAACGCGCCGCCAAACAGCATACGCAAAACGCCGCCTAGCCCGTCATCTGCCGCGCCCCTAAGGGTGAGCCTGTATGTGCGCCCGTTACTTCCTATTGTATAGGGGCGCACCGGCATCTTAAGAAAGATGCTTCATCATTAGACAGAACATCTTCACAAAACATGAGGTTTCATGAATTTTGTGTAAAATCTGGCGTTAATCTATAGCGTTATCTTTTGGTTTAGTTTATCTTGTGAACATCTCTTGTAATGTTCACGTCGAGCAGGAGCACACAATGACCTCCGCTTACTATACCCAACAAGACTTCAACGACCTTACAACCCGTGTGCCACAGGACTGCCCTCTCCTGATGGATAAATGCAGCGAGCTGGTACGCACCGTTTCCCGCCGAATGCGGGATCTTAGCTGGGACCTGCATGTTTACTGGGAGCGTCCCGGTATTATTCCGGGGCGTTCAGCAGCCGCAAACAGCCCCATTTACGGAATCAGCATGCCTTTTCTACGCTCTCACGAACAGGCGCTGCTCGTCGAACGAATGATGGGGCGTGACGGCGTGAGCGCGCCCGCCAGCGTGGACTGGCATCATCACCCGGTCATTGAACTTCGGCTAACCCCCCAAAATTTCACCGTTGAACTGATTTTGCCGCCCTCGGCATGGTGGGATCAGCGCAATCTGGTAGGCAAACTTTCTGTAGCGCGCCACCGCGAAGCCCTGCGCGCCATTCTAGCCCGAATGGATGGTGATTTTCGGTTCGGCTTCTGGGACGGTATTCACCTGAGCGATCTACATCTGACCAGCGCGCAGTTGGTACGCAGCGGCGCATTACATGAATTGATGAATACCTTTGGCGATGGGCAAGACTGGATGCGCGTGGGCGTTTGGTATGAGCCAGAAGATGAACGCTTGGCAACCGGCCAGATCACCACCGAAATCGTGAACCGGATGGCCGCTTTGTACCCACTGTATAATTTCTTCTTATGGACGAGTAATAATAATTTTCAAAGTTTTCACCCGGCTAACGCATGGATGTATAACAGCCGGGATATGCAGCAGTAGTCATTTATTTTATCCCGTGTTCTGTATTCAAAACGGGGCATCCATGGATGCCCCGTTTATTTTCTGTTTGGCAGCGCCGTGGGCTTTATCGTGTGCCTTTGGCATTATAAAAATACATGGTCATCGGCGCGAAAATGGCGATCAGAATCGCGCAGCCTAGAAAAACCAGCCCGATCTGATCCGCCGTGACCGTGCCCGACATCAACCCACGAACCGCCGTGACCACATGCGTGATTGGGTTCAGATTAACCGCCACCTGAAGCCATTCTGGCATCGTTGCCGGATCAACAAAGATATTGGTGGCGAAAGTGAGCGGAAAAGAGACCATCGAACTGACCATCATCGTTGATTCTGGCGTAGACACCACCAACCCCAACACCGTCCATGCCCACGATAGGCTGAAAGCGAAGATCAGCACCAGAATCAGCGAAAGCAGCACCCCGATAATCCCACCTTCAGGGCGAAAGCCGAGGATAAAACCGAGCACAATCACCACCATCCCCGCCAGCGAATAACGAACGGTATCACCTAGCAGCATTCCCACCAGCACCGCAGGCCGCCAGAAAGGCAGCGAACGGAAGCGGTCAAAAATGCCTTTAGAAATATCGGTGTTCAGCGCATGGCCGGTATACATGGTGATCATCGCAATGGTCATCACGAAAATGCCGGGGATCAAAAATTGCACGTAATCGCCTACAGATCCTGCCAGCGCGCCGCCAAACAGGAAAGTGAACATCAGCGTCATCATGATCGGGAACATGGTGACATCAAACAACTGCATGGGCACATGCTTGATCTTCAGTAATGCGCGCCATGCCATCGTGATCGAAGCATCCAGCGGATTTGGGCGCTGCGGGCGGTGGCTGGCCGAGATTGCTGAATGCAAAGTCGCCTGATTAACGGCGGTTAATTCTGGTTGGGCTGCGGCCATTACGCAATCTCCTGTGCTTGTTCAGTCTCGGTTTCATCTAGGGGTTCCCCGGTCAAGGCGAGGAATACTTCATCAAGGCTTGGCTGCCCCAGCGAAAAATCAGTGAAGGCGATGCCCGCCTCAACCAGCTGTGCCAGCGCCGCTGAAACCAGCGCCGGGTCAGAAACTTGCGCCGAAAGCGTGGTCGCATCCTTTTCCAGATACACCGGCTGATTCAGCGCGCGCACCAGTATTTGCTCGGCTTCTGGCCGCTGTTCACCATTTTTCAGGCGCAAACGCACTGTTCCGGAACCCACCGACTGCTTCAGTTCACTGCTGGTGCCATCAGCGATTACTGCGCCCTGATCAATGACCACGATACGATCTGCCAGTTGATCCGCTTCTTCAAGATACTGGGTGGTCAGCAAAATAGTGGTGCCAGAACGCAGCAGCGTTCGCACAATTTCCCACACCTGACGGCGGCTGCGCGGGTCAAGCCCGGTTGTCGGCTCATCCAGAAACAAAATTTCAGGGGAAACCACAATGCTGGCGGCAATATCCAGCCGCCGCCGCATGCCGCCGGAATATTTCTTCACCTGCCGATCAGCAGCTTCAGTCAAACCAAAGGCCTCTAGCAGTTCAGCGGCGCGCATTTTCGCCTGCTTCCACGAGAAGCCAAGCAGCCGCGCCACCAGCACGAGATTTTCAGCGCCGGTCAGGTCTTCATCAACCGAAGCAAACTGCCCGGTCAGGCTCACAAGTCTACGCGCGGCATCCGGTTCTTTAAGCACATCATGCCCGAGTATTTTCGCACTGCCCGAATCTGGCTTTAAGAGCGTTGCCAGAATCCGGATGGTGGTGGTTTTACCAGCGCCATTTGGCCCTAGAAGCGCCACCAGCGAACCGCGCTTCACCTGCAAATCAATGCCTTTTAGCACTTCAGTTTTGCCGTATGACTTCCGAAGAGCCTTCACTTCAATTGCATGCTCGCCAGCCATAAATTTCCTCTCTCATCTTTGCCACATCGCTGCTGATGATTACGCGCGTTTACACGATAAAGTTTCATCAGCGCGTATCTTTATGCGCGGATAGGAACTAAGTGTGAAACTAACAGTTTAAAGACTTCTTTAATCGTTTCATTTTGTGCAATTTGCTCAATTTGACTTGACCAGATGCTGAAATTAGACATACACTACGGGCTATAAGGTTAAACGTTTAATTTAAGTATTTTACTTGTTTATTCTGGGAATGTTTTTCTGATGAGTCGTCTCTGGGAAATTCAGGAATTTGGCTTCCAGCCTGATAAATTACACCACCTTGAAACGTTGTTCACCATTGGCAATGGCTATCTAGGCACGCGCGGCAGCTTTGAAGAAGGCTTCCCCGGCGAAAGTATGGCTACGCTGATCAACGGCGTTTATGACCATGCCGAAGGTATGCTAGTGCCTGAACTTGCCAGCGCGCCCAACTGGCTGCCCATTCAGATTACAGTAGATGGCACACCGCTGAAAATGGTCACGAAGACCAGTGATACCATGCTGCCGCCAGAAGGCATTTTGTTCGGCTATGAACGGACGCTGCATCTGGATACCGGCATCCTTGAGCGTTCAGTGCTGTTTCGCGCGGCCAGCGGTAATGTGGTACGCATCATCTTTCAGCGATTCGCCAGCCTGCATGATGTGCATGTGCTGTGCCAGAGGGTGACGATTACAGCCATTGACGGCGATCCGGTCATTCAGGTGAAGGCGCTGCTGGATGGCGATACGCTCAACCTCACGGCGAATCACTGGCGGGTAGAAAGCGCCGAAATACTGGCAGCGGGCGACGAAATTGGCATCGGCGCAGCGACCCGCGAATCTGGATACACGCTGGGAATGGCTTCCCGGTTCGTTTCACCCTACCCGGCCACCGCCAGTAAAGACGGCCTGCGCCCGCAGTTTGACACCTCATTCACCCTGCCATTTCAAGAATCAGCGATTTTTGAAAAGATCACGGCAATTTATACCAGCCGGGACACCGATGAATCGCCGCTGGCCGCCGCCCGCGAAAAAGCGCGGCAGGCCGCCGCTGAAGGCTACAGCCTGCTGGAAGCGCGGCACAGCGCGGAATGGGCGAACTATTGGGACACTTCTGATATTGAAATCGTTGGTGACGATGCCTGCCAGCTGGCGACCCGCTTCACCACGTATCACGTCTTGATCGCCGCGCCGCGCCACGATGAGAACCTCAGTATTCCGGCGAAAACGCTGTCAGGATTTGGCTACAAGGGGCACATTTTCTGGGATACCGAGCTTTTCACGCTGCCGCCGATGACCCTGACGCAGCCGGATATTGCCCGTAATTTGCTGATGTATCGCTATCATCGCCTTGCAGGGGCGCGCCACAAAGCCAGCGCCAACGGCTATGAAGGCGCGATGTATCCGTGGGAAAGCACCGATACTGGCGAAGAAACCACACCGCAGTGGAGCGATGTACAGCCAGACGGCAGCAAGATTCGCATTTGGACGGGCGATCACGAGCAGCATATCAGCACCGATATTGCCTACGCGGTAGACCAGTTCTGGCGCTGGACTGGCGACGATGAATTTATGGCGAAATATGGCGCTGAAATCATCCTCGACACCGCTAAATTCTGGGGCAGCCGCGCGGAGCTGCACGGGGATCGTTATGAGATCAGCCAGCAAATTGGCCCTGATGAATACCACGAAAATATAGATAACAGCGTATTCGTCAACCGTATGGTGGTCTGGCATTTAGAGATGGCGCTTACGCTGCTGGGATGGCTGCGGATATATTCGCCCACCGATGCCGCGCGGCTGGTTAAATTCCTCGATCTGACGCCAGCACGGCTGAATCATTGGCGTGATGTGATCGCGCGGATGTTCATCCCCTTTGACCACGAAAAGCACATACACGTTCAGTTCCCCGGCTTTTTCGAGATGGAGTACATCCCCACCGAAAAATATCAACCGCGCATCACCAGCGTGCAGGCGATTTTAGGCCACCACCGAACGATTCAGACGCAGGTGATCAAACAGGCCGATGTGGTGATGCTGATGGCGCTGCTTGGTAGGAAGATTGGCACACCGGACGAGACGGCAGTTGAACAGGTGATGCAGAACAACTGGGACACTTATTTTCCCCGCTGCGATCATGGCTCATCGCTTAGCCCGGCGATGCACGCATGGGTGGCCGCCCGTTTGGGCATGGTTGAGACGGCTTACGAGCAGTTTGATCACGCGGCACATATTGACCTGATGGATAACAAAGGCAACGTGCGCGATGGCATGCACGCGGCAGCCTGCGGCGGTGTGTGGCAGGCAGTGGTGTTTGGCTTCGCTGGCCTGCATATTGATGAGCGGGGCGAACTGGCGGTGACGCCACGATTGCCCAAACACTGGCGCAGGCTTTCCTTCACCGTGAACTATCGAGGCGAAAAGCGGCGGTTCACCGCTGAAAACCCTCGTTAGCAAGCCCGATCTAAGCGGATCGGGGTCGCCGCGGCAGTTACGCGAATGATCGCTCACTGCCCCCTTCAGCATCATTACTATTCGTTCGTTTAAGCGCTTGATAGATTAATTGGAGGATATAAGCAATGCGTCGCTCTCGTTTTGCCGTCTTCTCGATGGCAGCCCTTACAGCGCTGGCTCTCTCAACCGGAGTGCTGGCACAGGATACGGTTACAATTACTTTAATGGGGCATGGTTCCAGTACTGCCGAAGATGATGCGCTAAATGCTTCCGTTTTGGCCTTTGAAGAAGCCAACCCCGGCATTGATGTAGATGTGCAGTTGGTTCCGGATTTCGACACTGTTCTGCAAACTGCATTTGCCAGCGGCGACTATCCCGAAGTGTTCTACACCGGCCAAAGCCTGTTCCGCCAGTATGTTGACGCGGGCGTAATCGCTAATGGTTCCGGTTATATTGAATCGCCGGAAGGATTCTACCCTGCACTGGCAGCCGTTTACAGCATTGATGGCGAACTGTACTGCCCGCCGAAAGACTTCTCGAATCTGGCGCTGGAGTACAACACCGACTACTTTGATGCAGCCGGGCTAGAATACCCGAATGCCGATTGGACGTGGGATGACCTGCGGGCAGCCGCGGAAGCTCTCGCTGCCAGCGGCACGCTGCCCGAAGGCACAGTACCCTTTGGGTTGAACCCGGATATTGACCGTTGGTTCGCCTTCTACGTGCAGGCAGGCGGCACTTTCTATGATGAAGAAGGCAACTTCGTATTCGGTGAAGATGCCAATCATGATGCAGCCGTGAGCGCGCTGGATTTCACCGCGATGCTGACACAGGATGGTTTGGCTGCTTCTTCTTCTGACCTGAGCGCCGGATGGCCGGGTGAGGCTTTCGGGCAGGGCAAAGCTGCGATGACCATGGAAGGCAACTGGATCATCAGTTACCTGAACGACACTTTCCCGGATGTCAATTGGGGAACCACTGAACTGCCCGCTGGCCCCGGCGGCGAAGGCACGCTGACTTTTAGCGAAGCCTACTGCGTGGGCGCGGATAACGAACACCCCGAAGAATCGTGGGCGCTGGTCAACTTCCTGACCAACGAAGCTGGTGCTGAGCGCGTGGCTGCTGAAGGTTTCGGCCCGATGCCGAGCCGCGAAGCTTCTGGCGCATCATGGATTGAAGCGGTAGGCCCGGTCGGTGAAGCCTTTGTAGCTGGCGGCGCATACGCGGTGGCTCCAGTAACCCCCGCTGGTTTCGGTGAATTCCGCGACGCGCTGGGCAACGGCGTTGGCGCGGCCTTCCGTGGTGAGGAAGATTCTGTAGATGTGATTGACGAAGCGGTTGAAGTTTCGCAAGAACTTAAGGCCGAATAAGCTACAATTCGCAGGATCGGGGTAGGTGATTGCCAGCCTGCCCCGATCTAGCGATCATGTTGAACGTCAGGGAAAGGCCTCCGTTTTAAATCTCGAAGTCATCGTAACAGGTTTGTATAAGTTATTTTTCGTTTAGGGCTTGCAAGGAAAGCGTCGAATGGCACAGTCAACGACTTCCCCCACCGCAGCATCGCCCACCCGGAACGCCACCTTCAAAGACAAAAACCGGCAGGAAGCAATGACCGGTCTCGGCTTCATTGCGCCAGCCTTCATCATCCTTTTTGGATTTCTGATCATCCCGATGTTCGTCGCGGGGCTATTTAGCCTGACCAACTGGGACGGCATTACGCCGATTGCGCGGGGGCTGATCACCGAAGAAAATCCAAATGGCGCGTTCGACTTCGTGGGGTTGCAAAATTACAACACCATCCTTTTACAGGAAGGCCGCCGCCAAGAAAGTTTTTATACGGCGCTAAAAAACACCATTTATTACGCGCTAGGTGTGGTACCGGTGCAAACCGCCTTTGCGCTGGTGCTGGCGTTCGTCGTGAACCAGAAATGGCTGAAGGGCAAAGGGTTCTTCCGAACTGCCTTTTATTTCCCTTCGATCACCTCATCGGTGGTGATCTCGCTGATCTTCATGTGGATGTTTTCGGCCAGCGGGCTGGTGAATACCGCGATCAGCTTCCTTAACCCATCTTATGATCCGGTTACATGGCTGGATAACCCAAGTGGGACGCTGCATTTGCTCATGAACGGCATCGGCATCAACCCGACGCGGGATATGCTGCGCGTTTGCGACCCCGCGACCCTGCAATTGTGGGGCTGTGAGGTTGCCAGCATTCGCCTGTGGGACTGGTTGAGCGGGCCAAGCGTGACCATGGCGACGATCATGATCTTGAATATCTGGACAACCATTGGCACGATGATGGTGATCTATCTGGCCGCCCTGCAAAGCATTCCCTCGCAGGTATACGAGGCGGCGACGGTAGACGGCGCTTCCAGAGTACAGCTATTCCGGTATATCACGGTGCCGCTGCTGCAGCCGACCACATTTTTCGTAGTGACGATTGGCTTGATCGGGGCGCTGCAAGTGTTCGATCAAGTTTATGTGATGACCTCAGGCGGCCCGGCCAATACCACGCTCACTGTGGCCTATCTGGTGTATCGCAGCGCCTTTAGCGACTCCCGAATGGGCCTTGCCGCTGCCACAGCAATTGTGCTGTTCGTGATCATCTTCGTGTTTACGATGATTCAACGCCGGGTTACGCGGGAATCTTCGGGGGATCGAGCATGAGCGCAGTCACATTGGAACAACCGGTAGGACAAACTTCGAGCGCGTCCAAGTTCATCCGGCGAGCGCCGGGCATCCTTGGCCTCTTATTTCTGGCAATTGTGGCGGTGGTCGAAATCGTGCCATTTGTGTTCACGGTGGTCAATTCGGCTAAATGCCTGCCGGCGATCAATGCCGCACCGTGGGCGTTTATCCCCTCATCTGGCTTCATAGACTGCCGGAATGAAGAAGGCCGCCCGCTTCCGGCTTCGGCGATGACTTCTGGCGCGACCTTTCAGCCTTCGCTGGAAGGTTACCAGATGGTGATCGCTAGAGATTTACCGCGCTGGTTTATGAACAGCGTCATTTTTGCGGCAGCGGTCACTATTTGCCGTATTTTGATCGACTCGCTGGCGGGATATTCTCTCGCCCGTCTCAAGTTTCCCGGCAACAGGCTGATCTTCTTCATTATTTTAGGCACGCTGATGATTCCGGGGGTGGTGCTGATCGTGCCGCGCTTCATTTTGCTGAAGCAGCTCGGCATTCTGAACACCTATCAGGGCTTGATCATCCCACTGGCGGCGGATGCTTTCGGCATCTTCCTGATGAAGCAGTTTTTTGAGTCTATCCCTAGGGAACTAGAGGAAGCCGCTGAAGTAGACGGCGCAAGCCGCCTGACGACATTCTTCCGGATCATTTTGCCGATCTCCACCCCGGCGCTGACGGCGCTAACCATCTTCAGCATTCAGGGGATGTGGAATAATTTCATGGACGCGCTGATTATTGTTGGGACGAATCCAAGCCTGTGGACGCTGACGCTTGGTCTCTCCAGCCTTCAGGGGGCGGGGGGCGAAACGTTGATCTGGAATCTATTTTTAGCGGGGGCGGTGATCACCACGATTCCGATGGCGATTGTATTTTTCGCTTTCCAGCGTTATTTCGTGGAAGGTGTCAGTTACAGCGGGCTAGCGGGGCAGTAGCTGATGGTTCAGGGTTTACGCGCCGGATGGCGAGGATTACGGCACTTATTTGCGCAAAGCCACGTCTACATATGGACGAACGTGCTGTGGTTTCTGCTGACTATCGGGATCATCACCGCGCCGCTGGCATGGGCGGGGCTGTGCCGCATGAGCTATATGGCTTTGCGCCAGCCCTCAGCCCGTCTTGATGATTTCAAGGAAGGATTCAAAGCCCACTGGAAAGGGGGTTTGCTACTAGGCGTGATCGGGCTGCTGTTCGTGATCATCAATATCGTCAATTTGATGGGCTACAGCCGGAGCATCAACCTACAGACTTCGATTTTACGGGTGATCTGGCTGATGGCGCTGGTGGGATGGTTTGGTATTCAACTGTTTGCCTTTCCGCTGCTGAACGCGATGGAGAAACCAACGCTGGTGGGCGCTTACCGCAACGCCGCGGTGATGGTCTTTCTAAACCCGCTGTTTTCGCTGAGCGTGGGCATAGTGGCCTTGATGGTGGTGATCATCAGCGCGATCGTTCCGGTGGCGCTGGTCTTGATTACGGGCGCGGCGCTGGCCTCGATTGGCAATGCTGCGGTACAAAATCGCCTGATCAAGGCGGGGATACAAGAAGACACTGCGCCGCCGGAACCGGAGCCGGGCGCAGTATTTGATGAAATTTACCTGTAGTTTTACCTCCTTAACGCCCGCCACCCTGCACAGGGGGTACATTTAGGATAATCTCTCAACTGCCTATTGAGAAAAACACTGTTTGTCAGATTGATAAACAAGCGCCGCCCGATCAACCCATTGGGATTGTGATGCCAACGATCAAAGATGTAGCCCGCGAAGCCGGCGTCTCTATTGCCACTGTTTCCTATGTTCTCAACAACAAGCAAGATGCAGTTAGCGAGGAAACACGCGCTGTGGTATGGAAGGCGATCAAGCGGATTGGCTACACGCCGAACGTTACCGCGCGCAGTTTACGCTCAAGCCAGAGCCGGCTGATCGGGTATGCGTGGCATCAAGTGCCGGATGATCAGGTGAACCCGGTGCTGGATCAATTCACTTATTTTCTGGCGCACTATGCCGAAGAAGTGGGCTACCATATTCTGACATTCACGCAGTCGCCGGAAAACCCGCTGCCAGTGTATGACGAGTTAAGCCGCAGTGGACGGGTTGATGCTTTCGTGATTAGCGGCACCAACTGGGGCGACAAGCGCATCGGATTTTTGCAGGAAAACAACATCCCCTTCGTCAGCTTCGGGCGCGCGGATCCGGGTTGGGATTTTGATTGGGTGGACGTAGACGGGGCATCGGGCACGCGGCAGGCGGTAGATTATCTGGTATCGCTGGGACACCAGCGAATTGCTTTTACCGGTTGGGATGAAGGCTCACTGGCGGGCACGCATCGTCTGGCGGGCTATACGGAAGGGCTGGCGGCTGCCGGGCTGACGCTGCTGCCGGAATGGGTGTTTCACGGCTACCACAATGAAATGAGTGGCAGCGCCGCGCTCAAACAATATCTGAGCCTGCCTGAAGATGAACGGCCTACTGCGGTTGTTGCAGTGAGCGATCTGGTAGCAATTGGCGTAAAAAATACCGCCGAGCAGCTAGGGCTGGAAGTGGGACGCGATCTTTCGTTGATCGGCTTTGACGACTCGCCATTTTCTCAGTATTTGCACCCGCCGCTAACGACGGTAAACCAGCAGGTGAAGCAGATTGCCAAACTGATCGTAGGCATCCTTGAGGAACAACTGAGCAAGCCAGGGCAAGCCCGCGAGTTTGTTCATGAACTGGTTCAGCCCAAACTGATCATTCGTGAAACCTGCGGCGTCCCGCCGAATGGGCGAGGCAAAAGTTAGCATCGGGCAGAAAGCGGACGCGCCGGGGCATCAGAATATTACAGCGAATTTATTAAGCAGCCGCCACTATCACAGCATTTCATGGCGGGGCGGGCTAAGGAGGCGGCACGTTCAATAGTAAATTTTGCTACTACCGTAACACTGTAATAAAATCACTTTCAATGTAGACTTGCCTGCATGAACGGGCTGTACAAATTCAGCGTGTTCATAGAGCAGGCATTTGTTTACCACAAATATTTTGTTGGATGTAGAAGGAGTTAGGTAATGAGAGCATTACGTATTGGCACTGCGGCGCTCCTCTCAGCGCTGGCGTTAGGGATGGCGCTGCCATCTTTCGCGCAAGACGGGGGGATCAGCACGTCCGAGCCATTATCCGCGAACATGACAGTTTCGGATGAGGGCTTGATCACATATGCAGCAGAGAGCTGCGATTACGGCGGACAGTTCCTCTCGATCACCGCGCTAGACGCCAACACCGTGCAGTTCCAGCTTTGTTTCCCTGACCCGGCGCTTCCTTCAAAGGTTGCGTTCTCGGCGCTGGGCATTTACCCGCTGGAACATCTGGTTGCAACCGGCGGTGGCGGCGAGGCACTGTATCGCAATCCGGTTGGCACAGGCCCCTATATGCTTGGCAACTGGGAACTGGGCAGTGAAATTTCGATGACGGCCAACCCGAATTACTGGGGCGAGCCTGCCCATGAACCGAATCTGATCTTCCGCTGGAATTCTGAAGCGGCCGCCCGTTTGGTCGAACTTCAGGCTGGCACAGCGGATGGTATTGACAATCCCGGCCCGCTTGATTTCGACGTCATCGCCAATGACCCGAACCTGGCGTTGTTTGAGCGCCCCGGTACGAACGTGTTCTATGTTGGCATGAACAATACGGTTGCACCGTTCGACAATGTGCTGGTTCGGCAGGCAGTTGCCCACGCCATTGACAGACAGCGTATCGTAGATAACTTCTATCCCCCGGGATCACTGGCCGCAACTCAGTTTATGCCTCCCTCGATTTTCGGGTACACGGAAGAAGTTACGCCGTTCCCCTACGATCCGGATCGCGCGCGCGAACTGCTGGCCGAGTCGGGTGTAACGCTGCCAATCGAGACAACTTTGAGCTACCGCGATGTGGTACGTGGCTACCTGCCGCAGCCGGGCGTAGTGGCAGTAGACATTCAGACACAGTTAGCTGAAGTGGGCATTAATGTCACCATTGACATGCAGGAAT
The DNA here is from genome assembly GCA_014879665.1 of Anaerolineae bacterium. GTDB lineage: Bacteria > Chloroflexota > Anaerolineae > Aggregatilineales > Phototrophicaceae > Flexifilum. The sequence goes on from JACSRP010000085.1 coordinate 14,615, forward strand.
CAGGCACATTCCTTGACAACGCAGACGAGGGCAACCTGTCCCTACATATGCTTGGCTGGGGCGCAGATTATCCGGATGCGACCAACTTCCTAGACTATCACTTCGGTGCTGGTTCCAGCAATCAGTTTGGCGATCACTTCCCGGAACTGACTTCCATTTTGCAGGAAGCGGCTGCGCTAGCGGATCCCGATGCCCGCTACCCACTTTATGTGGAAGCAAATACCCTCATCCGCGATCTGGCTCCCGTGGTGCCGATTGCACATGGTGGTTCCGGCACAGCATTTGCGGCACGCATTGAAGGTGCCCATTCAAGCCCTCTGGGTAATGAGGCATTCTCCGTAATGTCTGACCCTGATGACGACAATTTGGTTTGGATGCAGAATGGTGAACCGGCAGGTATTTACTGCGCGGATGAGACCGACGGTGAAGCACTGCGCGTATGCGAACAGATTAATGAAGCGCTGCTAGCATACGAAGTTGGCGGAACCGAAGTGATCCCCGCACTCGCTGAAAGCTTTGAAGCCAGCGATGATCTGCTGACGTGGACGTTTAATTTGCGTGATGGCGTGACCTTCCACGACGGTTCAGGGCTGGATGCCAACGACGTAGTCATGAGCTATGGCGTTCAGTGGGATGCAGCAAACCCGCTGCACGTTGGCCGTGATGGCAGCTTCACCTACTTCCAGGCATTCTTCACCAACTTCCTGAACGTGCCAGCGGAATAGTTCAAGCAAATTTCAAATTAGTATATAGAGGCGGCTTACAAGCCGCCTCTATACAAAACGAGGTAACACAGTATAGGGGCGGTTCATGAACCGCCCCTATACCATACAGCAGGGTAATTTGATTCATGACTACCTTCATTCTGCGTCGTATCGTCCTAACCATTCCAGTGCTTTTCGGGATACTCGCGCTAACCTTCTTATTGACGCGCCTCATTCCCGGAAGACCTTGCACAGCAATTTATGGGGAACGAGCGACAGAAGCGCTTTGCAGCGCATTCGATGCACGCTATGGTTTGAACGATCCTCTGGGACAGCAATTTCTAAATTACGTTGGGCGCGTGATGACGGGCGATCTGGGTGACTCAATCCGGCTGTCACGCCCTGTAGTTGATTTACTGGCAGAACGTTTGCCGGTCACCGTTGAGCTTGCCTTTGCGGCATTGTTTTTTGCGGTCATTATCGGCGTTCCCGCCGGTATTATTTCCGCCTATAAACGGAATACTCCGGCGGATTACTTCACGATGATTATTGCTAATATCGGCGTTTCGATGCCGGTATTCTGGCTCGGGCTTATGCTGGCTTATATGTTCGCTGTCGTGCTGCGGGACACACCGTTTGCCCTGCCCCCTTCTGGCAGATTAGACGCTGGCACTCAAATTGTGCCATTTTTTGTGCAGTGGGGTCTGGTGACGGACGCAACAACGGCATCTCCCATTCTCGTGTTCATCTCACGGTTGTACACTGTCAATGCCATTTTGACCGCTAACACCGCCCTGTTCACCAATTCAGTCCGGCATTTGATTCTACCGGCTATTGCAGTTGGCACTATTTCGATGTCAATCATTGCACGTATGACACGGTCTAGCGTCCTCGAAACCCTGAATCAGGATTACGTTCGCACAGCACGCGCCAAGGGTCTGCGAGAATTAACCGTCGTGATGCGACACGCCTTTCGCAATTCACTTCTGCCAATCATCACGATCATCAGTTTGAATTTTGGCCTGCTGATTAGCGGCGCAGTGCTGACCGAAACGATCTTTGGGCTAACTGGTGTGGGGAGAACCTTATTCGACGGGATTTCCAGCCGGGACTACCCTCTTGTGCAGGGATTCACCTTCTTTATAGCCTTTGCTTTTGTCCTTATTAATCTCCTCGTCGATATCCTTTACGGCTATCTCGATCCACGCATCCGCCTAAGCTGATCAGGCCGAATTATGACTACCGACATAACTATTCCTAAGCTTCAAGCGGCGGATATTCCAACAGCAACACGACGACCACAAAGCATGTTGGTCGAAACTTTATACAATCTGAAGCGCAATCGCAGCGCGATGATTGGCCTTGCGATCATCAGTTTCATGTTTGCGCTGGCAATATTTGCACCGGTAATCGCGCCTTATAACCCGCTTCAACCGATGCTGGATCGCGACGATCATCGTGGATTGGGGCGGCTGCCGGGGCGCGCGCCATGCATTCACCTGCTTGGTTGTACGCTTGAAGAACCCGAACATTTCATGGGGCTTGACCTGAACGGGCGAGACATGTTCAGCCGTGTGTTGTGGGGCGCACGCTATTCGTTGGTGGTCGGCATTTTCAGCGTCGCCATCGGTATTACCTCCGGCGCTCTTGTTGGCATGGTTGCCGGATACGCCGGCGGTTGGACAGATGATATTCTAATGCGGTTGATGGACATCTTGCTGGCGTTTCCGGCGCTGATTCTGGCTATAGCGATTGTCAGTTTTGCCGGGCCAAGCCTTGAGAATGCACTTCTCGCCATTGCTATCGTCAGTATTCCAGTTTATGCCCGCCTTGCCCGCGCTAATGTGCTTTCGATCAAGGAAATGGAATTTGTGACGGCTAGCCGTGCGGTCGGGGCGAGCCACAAGCGCATCCTTTTCATTCAAATTATGCCGAACGCGCTCACTTCTTTGATCGTTCAAGGGACACTTGACGTTGGCAGCGTGGTGCTAACCGCGGCGGCGCTATCGTTCATCGGGCTAGGTGCGCAGCCGCCAACGCCGGAATGGGGCGCGATCTTGAGCGAAGGCCGTAATTACGTGTTCACCAGCCCGCATCTGGTCTTTTTCCCCGGCATCATGATCATGATCACAGTGCTAGGCTTCAACCTGCTGGGTGACGGCCTACGGGATGCGATGGATCCCAGATTGAACAGGAATTAGAGAATCTGCGCCCTCAGCGCTACCAGCCTTCAAACTTCGAAGCATCCATACAGCGCAAAGCGGCGGGCAATGGGGCGAACCTGTAGGTTCGCCCTTCTCATGCTTCGCCACAAAATTAAGATCGGGGATGGAGGCCACTAAGCAGCAGCGGCAGGCAAGAATAACGGGGCGTGCGGATTAGAAGCAGCGGAAATTGATGCCTCTGCCCTAGCGTGTGAAGCGCACTCTAAATGAATCCGCAAAGAAATTCCGCCGCACTTCCCCCTATCACATCCGCCACACACCAAACCTAGTTTCGCCTACACCCGCGTTCAAACAGGCGCTGAGGGCTAAGGCGAGGACGCGGCGGGTTTCGGGCGGGTCGAGGATGCCGTCATCCCACAGGCGGGCGGTGGAGTAATAGGGGCTGCCTTCGCGGTCATACTTCTCTAAAATCGGCGCACGAAAGGCGTCCTGCCCGGCGGGGCTTAAGTCGGGTTTGGCTTCACGGGCAAGCTGGTCACGCTTGACAGTCAGCAGCACATTGGCCGCCTGCTCGCCACCCATCACGCTGATGCGGCTGTTGGGGTACATGAACAGGAAGCGCGGCCCGTAGGCACGGCCACACATGCCATAATTGCCCGCGCCAAAGCTGCCACCAATGATCACGGTCAACTTGGGCACGGCGGCATTGGCGACGGCATGCACCATCTTGGCGCCGTCTTTGGCGATGCCCCCGGCTTCGGCTTCGCGGCCAACCATGAAGCCGGTGATATTTTGCAGGAAGATGAGCGGCACACCGCGCGCACAGCACAATTCGACAAAATGCGCGCCTTTCAGCGACGAATCGCTGAAGAGGACGCCGTTATTGGCGATGATACCGACGGGCATACCCTCAATGTGGGCGAAACCTGTGACCAGCGTCGTGCCGTAATTGGCTTTGAATTCCTGAAAACGGCTGCCATCGACGATACGGGCGATGACCTCGCGGCTGTCATAGCTTTCGCGGAAGGACTGCGGCAGTACCCCGTACAGCTCGGCGGGATCATAGGCGGGCGGCTCTGGCGCGAGCATATTTAGCGGGTTGTGCTTGCGGCGGTTGAGCGAGGCGACGATGCCGCGCAGAATTTCGAGGGCGTGGGCGTCATCCTGCGCGAAATGATCGGCGACGCCGCTTTTGTGGGTATGCACGTAAGCGCCGCCTAAATCTTCGGCGGATACATCTTCGCCGGTGGCAGCTTTGACCAACGGCGGCCCACCAAGGAAGATAGTGCCGGTTCCCTGCACGATCACGGTTTCATCGCTCATGGCAGGCACGTAAGCGCCGCCGGCGGTGCAACTTCCCATCACAGCGGCGATCTGGGGGATGCCTGCCGCGCTCATGGTCGCCTGATTGTAGAAGATGCGGCCAAAATCGTCGGCATCAGGGAACACCTCATCCTGCATGGGCAGGAACGCGCCGCCGCTGTCTACCAAATACAGGCAGGGCAGATTATTTTCGAGGGCAATTTGCTGAGCGCGCAGGTGCTTCTTGACGGTGATCGGGTAGTAGGTGCCGCCCTTGACGGTGGCATCGTTGGCGAGGATCAGGCATTCGAGGCCGCTGACCCGCCCGATGCCGGCCACGATGCCCGCGCCGGGGGTGGGATCATCGTACAGTTCCCAACCTGCAAGCGGCGCGATTTCGAGGAACGGCGAACCGGGATCGAGCAGTTGATTGATGCGATCCCGGGCGAAAAGCTTGCCCTGCTCGCGATGGCGCTCCAGATACTTTGCGCCGCCGCCCTGCCGGACGAGGGCGAGGCGCTCGCGCAGTTCGGAAGCCAGCGCGCGGTTGTGGGCGGCGTTGGCGATGAAGGCGGAATCGGACGTGCGGAGTTGGGAAAGAATTTTTGGCATAAAGAGTGCCCCTTACTGTTTTAACCGCCAAGGTGCCGTGAACGCCAAACGGTTAATATCCTATATTTCCTGGCGCGACTGGTGGTTTACATCCCCACCCGTTTGCGAACCATGCTGACAATCCAGCGCAGCTCGTCTAATTGCAGCAGGGCGGCCATGCCGATGTATACCGCACCACCGGCCATTGAGGCAACCATCACCAGCAGCAGTTCACGCAAGAACGATGAGCTGCCGATTAGCTGTTCGAACAGCGGCTCGGCCAAATAGGCGACCAGCCCCATGACCGCGGCGGCGAGTCCGGCTTTGAGCAGGGTGATCAGGATGCGCTGGTGACCGTATCCGCCGATACGACGGCGCAGCAGGACGGCGCTGATTAGCGCATGGGTGATGTGCTTGAGGCTGTCGGCAACCATCAGGCTGAACAGGCCAATTGAAGGCAGCAGCAGGACGGCGACCAGCATATACACGCCGAAGCTGGCGAGGCCGATCAGCGCGGGTGTGAGCGTATCCTGCCGGGCATAAAAAGCGTAGACCAGCAGCAAATCTACGGCGGCGAACGGCAGGCCGATCAGGTACAGGCGGAGCGCGGCTGCGGTGATGGCGGATGCTTCTGGCGTGAACTGGCCGTGCTGAAATAACAGCGTAACGATGGGCGCTGCCAGCACAAACAGGCCGATAGTGGCCGGAAGAATCAGGGTGATCGCCAGCCGCAAGCCTAGACCGAGTGTCGCTTTGAAAGCCTGCGTATTTTCGCTGACCTGTGCGAACAGGCCGGCGGCGGCATCATCAGCTTCGAGATCCGGTGTATCCAGCGCGATCAGGGCGGCAAAACGCGAGAGCGTGGGCAGAATGGCGATGCTGATGGCAGTGGCGACTAAGCCCTGCGGAAACTGGATCAACGTGGTTGCCCAGTTCATGTAGCCAAGCGCGCCGGGGATCGTATTACTGGCGAGATTGTAGCTGAAGGTACGCACGACCAGCGTGTCAATGATCAAGGTGAACATGACCGGCGCATACAATCTGGAGATCTGGCGGACGGCGGGATGCCGCCAGTTGAATGATGGCCGCAGTTTCGCGCCGCGCAGCCCCGGAAGCAGTAGTAAAAATTGAGCGATGGAGCCGATCAACCAGCCGAGCGCCGCCGCCTGGATCGCATTGGGCGGGCGGCCCAGCGTGAACGCAACTACGCCGGTGGGCAGCAGGACTGGCAGCACCTGCACCGAAGGCACAGCGAGGAACGTGACCAGCACAATGCAGCCGTTGAAGACCACTCCGGCTAGCGCAGGCAGCGTGAATTGATGCAAGGCGTAAAGCGCGCCGCTGATCACCGAGAACAGGCCGAGGAAGATTAGGGCGGGCGCGGTTAGCTGCAGCAGCGCAGCGGCGAGATTGGTGGTGGGCGCGTTATAGCCGCTGCCGACAAAGCCGATGATCTGCGGGGCGAGCGCGATAATTGCCAGCGTGAGGGCGGCGAGCAGGGCGGTGAGCAGCGTGACCAGCACCGAGACGGTTTGCCAGAAGGCTTTGAGGCCATTTTTGGCTTCGTTCTCGCTGAGCACTGGCACGATGGCGCTGTTGACGTGACCGGCAACTAGCAAATCGTAGATGGTTTTGGGGACGATGGTTGCGGTATAGAAGGCATCCACCGAAGACGATGCGCCAAACAGGGTGGTGATCATCACTTCGCGGGCCATGCCAAGCCCACGACTGGCGATATTGCCGAGCGCCAGAATGCCGGTAGCACGGGCAACGCGGTCATTGGTCTCTGCTTGAGCCGGGGACTGGACTGCATTATCCGGCGGCGCAGGTTCGAGATTGGCGGCTGCCGGTGCAGGCTGAATATTGGTCAAAACGCGAGCGCCTCGTTCGTGCAATCAAGATGTAAGTCTAGCACGGAGGCTGGAAGTTAGGGAGATGGCGCATTTCAGGCGGTAGGCAGACGGCGGCGAAGCTTCCCCCCAGAGATGCAAAAGAGCGTGTTACAATCGCTGCATATCAGGATAAAAGAACGGATTTTGTAGATGCTGCGAAGGGCATCTTTTCCCTGTTTTGCGGGCGTAATACGGCGCGCATCCAAATTGATGATCGCGCTACTGCTGGCGCTGACAGTTCTGAGCGCATGCCAGCCTGACGCGCCCGAAGATCTACCTGCTGATCGCCTGTGGAATCCTGATGCTGGTACGATGATTTTTCGCGCCGATTATTCGAGGGAATCGCTCCCGGAACTGGCGCGGATTAGCGAAACAGCGCCCTGTACCGTGTACGGTGATGGACGGGTGATCTGGGTGAACGAGCTAGATGCCTTCAACAGCGAAGTGCTGTTTGACATCGTTTCTGAAGCGCAAATTCAGACATTCATCAATTACATGGCGTTTGACGAGAATTTTTACGCGCAGATAGCGGGGGCCGCCGGGTCTTTAGAGAATGATGAGTCGCCACTGATCGAGACGATTCTGCTGGATGTAGGCGGGCGGCGGCATACGGCTGACAATTATGGCGGATGGGACAGCGGATTCTTTAATCGCGTTCTAGCGGCCTGCAAGTCTATCAGCAGCAGCCCTATTCGCTTTGAGCCTACAGAAGCGTGGCTGACGGTGCGGGAAGTGGATGCGATTTCTGACGCGGCTTCGGTTTACTGGATTCCCGACGATCACGGCGGCCTTAGCCTTGCGGCGCTGGCCGACAGCGCTGCACAGCCGCAGTGGGTTAGCGGGGCGGGAGTGACCGATATTTGGCGACTGCTACATTCGATGTCTTATATCACGCAGTATGGTGAAGGGGAACGGATGTTCCAGATCGGGCTGCAAGCGCCGGGAGTGACCCGCAATTCACCCGCGAGGCCGGAAAACACCGGAGGGTGAAAGCAGGCACCTTTCAGAGAGGCGTTGGAGATCTTCTTTTGAGCAATGTACGCATGAATAGACAAAACACGGATACGGCAATACAGATACAAATATCGCTGGCGGAGGCGCTGCAATTCGATGACGGCGATCTGGGGGCGAACCGCGAGGGCAGGCTGAGCGAAAATCAGCGCGCGCGGCTGCGGCAAAACTGGTATCGCGGGTTGGGAATCAGTTTTGGGCTGATCGCTTTCGGGGTCGTGGCAGCGACAGTTTTCCTATTTCTGGGCTGGCGAATGGAGACAGTTGTGCTGACGCTGGTGGGCATCGCACTCACGTTCTTCAACGCGGCGGTGGTAGGGCTGCTGGCGCAGGCGTATTTGCGCTATCGCGGGGATACTCAAGCTGGCACGGTCATCAAGCTAGAAGGATCGGCATCGCGCACCCTAAAAATAAACGAACGCGCCCGCAGCGCCGCCTATTTTGTGAAGATTGGCGGGCAGGAACTGCGGGTCAATAAACCGGTATTCAACGCATTTCACGATCACGGCGTATACTGCATTTATCGCGCAGTAATTTCTAAGCAAATACTTTCTGCGGAGCAAATAAATCCTTAGCCGTCCGGAGCAATACGCACAGAATGGTCACCCATGAAATCAATCAGGGTTTTGATCACATTCACCGCCGTCTGGTTCCTCACTTTGCTTTTATGGGCATCCTCTGCCCCGCAGGTTAACGCACAGATCGCTTCCAACCCGACGGCGCGATGGATTCACGCGCAGATTAACGACTGGCGGCTGGGGTTGGGGCTGGCGCCGCTCGCGCTGAATGAAACGCTGAACCGCATGGCGCTGGATCAGGCGGCCTATGTGGCTTCACTGCGCTATGTGCCAGATAACATTCACGCCGGGCGAAATGGCGAAGGCCCCCGCGTGCGCGCCCTGTATGATACCTATCAATGGCCGACCTACGGGAACAGCCAGCAGTTGGTGATCGGAGAGATCACATGGATCGGGACGCAGGAAGATGCAATTGCCTTCTGGCATGAATCGGCCATTCACCGGCAAACGGCAACCAACGCATGGTATCGGGAAGTGGGCGTGGCGGCGGTACCCAAACGGGATGGACGCGGATATGTGATCGTGGTGGTACTGGGCGCGGAACCCGGTGTGCTGCCCGCGATGGCCGATCCTGTGCGGGGCATCCTGTTTCTGACCAATGAGCGCTATCCGCGCGGAAGCGGGCGTTTCTTTGCCGAACAATTCCGCCTTTTCGACACACAGGGGCGAATGATCAGCGATTGGCAGGATTGGCAGCCTCAGATTCCACTACCTACGGGGAGCAGATCGCTATATGTGCTGTACGCCAATGGCGACGGGCAGGCGCTAAGCGAAGCCGATTTAGACCCGGCAGATATACCTTTACCGGCATATGAAGCGGCGTGGCAAACTGCGACAACTGTGAATATGGGGCCAACGGCAACGCCCGCGCCGCCGCCGACAGCCACGCCGCCGCCGATTCCGCATATCCGGCTGACCTATGATCGCAACGTGCTGACGCTGGTGAATACCGTGAACAGCAGCGCCAATGTTTTGCGGTTGGTGCTGGCAAATCCGGAAGGCACGCAGCGGCTGGCGGTGCGCAATTGGAACGCCGGATATATACGGGGGACGTTGAACGCATTGCCCCCATGGAACTGCCTGCAAATTGCGCCGGAAGGGCGAAGTGTCGCCATGCCAGTGGAATGCAGGCGCAGCAGTTTGACACTGGCACAGCCTAATCAGTTACTATGGCGATCTGATTTCGTGGTGCTGCAAAACGAGACGGTAATCACCAGCTGCCGCGCCGATGATGGCCTGTGTGAATTTGATTTGCCGTGAAGTGCGCCCTGTCTAATACAGTAGTCCTATGACTGTATGGCGGCAAATGCGTTAGAGTCGTCGCCATGCAATTTGAAATAGTTGATTCCCCTGAAGCGGCAGCAGCGGCGCTGGAAAGCGCCCATTTCCTCTCAGTAGAGATGATGTATAAGCCGCGCCCGGATCACCCATCTGCGCGGATGGTCTTTGATGCTGCGTTTCGGGCGCGGCTGGCGGCGCTGAATCGCGCGGACGGGGTGCTGCTGCTGGCGAATGATCTAAACACGCTGGACAGCTTGCGCGTATTCGCTGAAACCTATTCAGAACTCCACTGGATCGCGGCCATCGTCAACCCGAAACCACTCGGCCATTATCGCCCCAATCCACCGTACCAGTGGGAATGGGAAAACCCGGCGCGCTGGATGATTTTCAAGACCAGTGACCGCTGGGCGCGCATTGATTTTGCGATGCGTACCGCAGCGGCGGGCAAAAACAGCGCGGGAATACTGCTGATGCCGGCACATGATGCCGTGTACGGACGGGAATTATTGTCTCGACTGGAGAAGGCCGCGCAGTATTATGCCTGTGATGGCGTTCCGGCGGCAGTTAGCCCATTTGCGCCGGATCAACACACGCCGCTGAAGGGTGTCGCATACGAACAAAATGTGAGCGAGGCGATGAACGCGGCCTTTGCGCGAGATTCGCATATGCGCCAGAAGCTGCGCCGCGATCAGGTACAGGCTTTCTGGGGCAAGATGAACATGCTGCCATTTGCCCTATGCGGGGCGGTATTAGAGGCAGCCTCTCAAAAAGTATGGGAAGATGATAAAGAGATTGATCGCGCGATTCGGGACTGCGGATACTGCGCGCGGGCGTTGTGGATCAGCGATCTGGAAATTTATCGTCAGTCCCCACCGGTATTCACCCGGCAGGATTTGAAACGGGTGATCGCGCGCACGCTGCACTATTCGCTGAACATTCCGACAAAACCTTTAGGCGCAAGTTCGCTCAACCGCCCGCTGGATTTTCAGGGAAAGCTGCGGCAGTTATTTTCACCGCAGTTCCGGCGGGCGAACCGCCTTGCCGAGACGCTGATTCGAGAGTGTATGGTGGACATCGAAAACCGGGTGCGGCGTTATGGTGTTTCATGGGTAGATTGGGGCAACTATCGCTATGTGGTGCAGGTCGGCAATCCCGATGTTGAGGTATGGAAGAAGATTTAATAAGTGGCAAAACTCACATTGTGTCATCCACGCAGAAAATTTCTGCTGAATCTACATGGAACTAAACTGGATGAATGATCGTCTTAGGTTTTAGGAAGGAGCAATTTCAACATGTTCAGGAAAATGTTAGTGTTCGCGGTTGTATTATTCGGCTTAGTGGTTTCACAGGCGGCGTTCGCGCAAGAGGCGACATCGGAAGCAGGCGGGGCAAATGCGCTGCCTTTCAACATCGAGTCCATGACTGCATCTTCAATTGACTCCAATATTATGCTGGATGTGGTGGCGACGTGGCCGACGGGCTGTGAAGGTTTGCCGGTAGTGCTTACGCAGACTGTTGATCAGGATCGGATCACGGTTGAGTGGGTGCAAGAAGTAGAGCCGCTGCAAGCCTGCCCGATGGTGCTGCGCTTCTTTGAAGGGCAAATTCTGATTGCTGGCGAGTTTGCGCCCGGCCTATACACGGTGGACTTGAACGGCACGACGGCACAGGTGCAGGTGGGCGATCCATCTCAAGCGACGCCATTCCCGGAAGTCGCCATTCCGGCGACCGGGCCGGCGATGCCGATTCAGGTTGAGGAAGTGTTCAGCATTGCCACTATGTCTATTCCCGCGCAGGTGCGGGTGACAGTGACTGGCACCCTGCCTACCGGCTGTTCTGGTTTCCCGATTGAAATTTCACAGCGGATTGTAGGCGATACGGTTGACATCAGCATCAATCAGATCACGGCGGAAAATGCGATCTGCCCTGCGATGATCGTGCCCTATCAGGTGTTGATCCCATTGTGGGGCGGCTATGACCCGATTCCGACAATCACGGCTAATGGCGTCGCTGAATCTGTCGCTGGAAATGGTGGGGGACAGGCTGGCGCGGAAACCCGCATGCCGATCATGGTTGAAAGTGTGATGCCGCTGACCACACGTTCGATCCCGGCGCAGGTAGTGCTGATTGTCAATGGCACACTGCCCACGGGGTGCGACGACCTGCCAGTTGAAGTGACACAGAGCCGCGATGGCGCAAACGTGACGGTGGAGATCGTCCAGATCGTCCCTGAAAATCAGATTTGCACGATGGCGATAGTTCCCTACGAAGAGCATGTCCGTTTGGATGGCGAATTCTGGAACGACACCTTCCTGATTACGGTGAATGGGTTTGAAGTAGAACCACTGGCGCTTGGCGCGCAATAGCTAAAGAGGAAGCAGGTGTAACGATGAAAAGACGCTTAGTAATGCTCGCTACGGTTGTCATTATGTTGACCACTGGGGCGATGGCTTTTGCCCAGACCACTGATGAGCCTGTGCCAGCAGAAGGCGGCATCCGGGAAGGGATCGCGCTGACGATTTACAATCAGGGTACTGCGCTGATACAAGATCGCCGTGTCTATACCCTGTCATCGGGCGTGAATCTGCTTAACTTCACCGATGTAGCGTCGGGCATTGACCCGACTTCAGTACAGTTCAATTCGCTGACTGAGCCGGACGGCACGCGGGTGCTGGAGCAGAATTACGTGTACGACCTAGTAGACAGTGCTGCGTTGATCAATCGCTACATTGATCAGGAAATTCAAGTGGTGACGATGGACGGTGAAGCTTTTACCGGTACCCTCTTAAGCGGACAGGGCGGCGAGATCATTTTGCAGAGCGCGGATGGCCAGGTGCTGGTGATCGGGCTGGCAAATGTGCGCGATCTGCGATTTCCTGATCTGCCGGGCGGATTGATCACCCGGCCTACCCTGCGCTGGCTGTTGGAAAGCGCGGCAGCAGGGGACCAGGAACTAGAACTAACCTACCTGACCAGCGGCATGAACTGGTCTGCGGATTACGTGCTGCTGCTGGCGCAAGACAGTGCATCGTTAGACTTGAACGGCTGGATCACGCTCAACAACACCAGCGGCGCAAGCTTTGAAGATGCGACCGTCAAGCTGGTGGCGGGCGACGTGAACCGCCTGCCGGAATATGAGCAGATGATCCGCGGCGACGTGATGATGGAGGCGGCCCCAATGGCAACCTCTGCGCCGCAGGTTTCACAGCGCGAATTTTTTGAGTATCAACTCTATGAAATTGAGCGCCCGGTCACGGTAGCCAACAACGAGACCAAGCAGGTGGAGTTCGTCAGCGGCAGCGATGTGCCGGCCAACACGTTCTTTGTCTACGACTCCAGCCCGCTGTATTACGGCTATCTGGTGTCGGATCAGTATTATGGGCAGAGCGGCATCACTGACGTGCAAAGCTGGTTGGAATTCACCACTGATGAAGAAGATGGGCTAGGCGCTGATTTACCGGCGGGGCGGGTGCGGGTGTATCAGGAAGATATAGACGGCACCGCGCTGCTGATCGGTGAAAATACGATACAGCACACGCCGCAGGGCGAAAACATTCAGCTCTTTCTTGGGAATGCCTTCGATCTGGTGGGTGAGCGCACACAGGTGAGCTTCAGGCAGATTGCGGACACGGTGATTGAAGAAACTTTCGAGATTCGCCTGCGTAACCAGAAAGATGATGAGGCGGTGGAAATTCGCGTGCCGGAGCATCTTTTCCGCTGGACAAACTGGGAAATTCTGAACGCTTCCCATGATTATACGCAGATGGACGCTAACACGATTGAATTTCGCGTCGAAGTGCCCCCGCAGGGCGAAACCGTGATTACCTATACGGTGCGGTATTCGTGGAGGTAATCCCTCACCGCTGCCCTATTCACTGAGGGAGCGGGGTAATATAACGGCTAGGTTGCAGGAAGGGCGCAGAAAACTGCGCCCTTTTCTTACACAACTGCGTATAAGACGTTACCATCTATCCGAAACTCAGATTAGGAATCGAAGTTATCTGGTTTCATGAGTCGGGAGTTCTAAACAATGCACGAAGTCATCAGCGGCGAACGGCATCATGTCGCGATTACGATTTACAATCAGGGTACCTCGCTGGTACAGGATCGCCGCAAGTTCACGCTGGCAAAGGGCGCGAATCACCTGAGCTTTACCGATGTAGCAGAACAGATTGATGCGACCTCAGTCCAATTTCTCTCGCGTACTGATCCGGCTGGCACCGGAGTGATCGAGCAGAATTACGCTTACGATCTGGTAGATTTGTTTGCCCTGCTGCGGCGCTATATTGATCAGAATGTGGAAATTATTACCGAAGATGGGACGCTGTACAGCGGCGTGCTGCTGAGCGGGCGGAATGAGATCATTTTGCGCGCCGACAACGGGCAGATTGTCGCCATCGCACGGGATAAAGTGCGCGATCTGCGTTTTCCCGATTTGCCGGGCGGATTGATCACCCGGCCTACCCTGCGCTGGCTGCTGGAGAGCGAGGCAGGCGGCGATCAGGAATTGGAACTCACTTACCTGACTGGCGGCTTGAACTGGACTGCTGATTATGTGGTGCTGCTTTCCGGCGGCAAAGATGCGCTGGATTTGAACGGATGGATTACCGTGAACAATACCAGCGGGGCGGCTTACGAGCAGGCACAGGTGAAGCTGGTGGCCGGGGATGTGCATCGGATTGAGGCGGATATGGTCATGTTCGACGCATCACCCAAGATGCTCAGAGCTGCCGCGCCCGCACCAGCAGTTGAGCAGCGCGAATTTTTCGAATACCAGCTATACGAAATCAAACGCCCGGTAACGGTGGCTGACAACGAGCAAAAGCAGGTTGAGTTTGCGCGCGGCGCAGGTGTGAAAGGCAGGCTGATCTATACGGCAGAAGCCAGCCGCTATTTCAACCTGCCTAAAGAAACACCGGCTTATGTGGCAGGCGAACCGCTGCAAATTTCGCAATATCTGGAATTTTCAACCGGGCGTGATGGCGGGCTGGATGCCGACCTGCCACAAGGGCGCGTGCGGGTGTACCAGCGTGATACTGACGATGCCGCGCTGCTTATAGGGGAAGATAGAATAAAGCACACGCCGAAAGGCGAAACCGTGCGACTGAAGCTGGGCAGCCCGTTTGATCTGGTGGGCGAGCGCACCCAGACGGATTACCGGGTGGTCAGCAAAAGTACAGTTGAAGAAGCGTGGAAACTGAAGATCACCAATCGCAAAGATACGGACACGGTTGAAGTGCGCATTGTGCAAAAACTATACCGCTTCAACGAATGGAAAGTGATGCAAAGCAGCCAGCCTTACGAAAAGCTGGATGCCAATACTTTGTTATATACCATCACGGTGCCGCCGCAGGATATTGCGGTGGTGGAATACCGGATGCGCTACTCGTGGTAGGCGGCGTATGACTAATCCCCGCGAAATTCTGGCTGAATACGGCCTGCTGCCGAAAAAGGCGTTAGGGCAGAATTTTCTGCACGATCCGAATGCTGTCGAGAAGATCGCCTCAATTGGCGCGCAGTCCGTAGATGAGGCAGTGCTGGAGATCGGGCCGGGCGTGGGCGCGCTGACCGAGGCACTGGCAAAACGGGCGCGGCGGGTGGTGGCGGTGGAACTGGATGAGCGGCTAAAGCCGATTCTCGATGAGCGGCTGAAACCATATGCCAATGTTGAGATTGTGTATGGCAATATTTTGAAGCAAGACCCGGCGGTAGTGATGGGCGCGGACGCTGGAAATTACGTGGTGGCGGCCAACGTGCCCTATTACATCACCAGCGCGATTCTGCGGCATTTTCTGGAAGCCAGCGCCCGTCCGCGCCGCTTGACGATTATGATGCAAATGGAAGTGGCGGAAAAGCTGATCGCCAAACCCGGCGATATGAGCCTGCTAACCGTGAGTGTACAGTATTACGCGCAGGCGCAAATTGTTGTGAAATTCCCGCCGGCGGTATTTTACCCGCGCCCGGATGTATCCAGCGCAGTCGTTCGGCTGGATGTTCACGCACAGCCACCAGTAGATGCACCGGTGGCGGCATTCTTTCGAGTGGCGAAAGCCGGATTCAGCCAGAAGCGCAAGCAGTTGAAAAATTCACTGGGCAGCGGGCTGCATATCAGCGCGGCTGAGGCGGGTGAATTATGTGTGACAGCGGGAATAGACCCTCAGCGCAGGCCGGAAACGCTCACCTTAGCCGAATGGGCGGCGCTGGCGCGGGGGTGGATGGGGCGACAAAGATGATTTCACTCAGCAAAAATGCTCTGGATTAAGCAGCCGAGCGCACCGACCATGCGTAACCTATTTACGCTAACAACACAGCTAATATCGCAGCCGCGCGCGCCGACCAGGTGTAGTGTTCAAATACCAGTTGGTGGGCGTTTTTCGCCAAAGTTTCGCGCAAAGCCGGATCATCTTTCAGGCGATTGATCACAAGACTGAATGCCTGTATATCCGAAGGCGGGGCGAGCAGCCCGGTTTCGCCATCGCTGATCACCTCTCGAATTGAGGGTAAATCACTGGCGACCACAGCACAGCCGGAAGCCATATACTCGAACAGCTTGATCGGCGAGGCGTAATAGGCGAAATGCCCGGTGAAGGGCAGCGGCAGCACGCCAATATCGAAGGTCGCCAGATAGATCGGAACGCGATCTGCTTTAACCTGTCCGGTATAGAGAAAATGACTTTCAGGCAGACCAAGTTCCAGCCATTGACGGCGGTAAGCCTCTGCGGCGTCGTCCGGGCCGCCAACCAGCGCCAGATAGGCATCGGGAATTTGCGCCAAAGCCGCGATCACCGTGCCTACGCCTTTATCCATTGCCAGCGTCTGTAATCGCCCGACATAGCCAACAATCAAGCCAACTTCAGGCCAGCCAATCTCACGGCGGGCAGCATCCCGCGCGGGCAAATTCTGAAAACGAGCAGTCCGTATGCCGTCATGGGCGACGTGTACAGGGGATCGAGCCGCGCCTAAAGCGATCAACTCATCAGCCAGTTTGCGAGTGGTGGCAAAGGTGGCGGCGCGCTTCACCACTTGCTTTTGCATCCAGCGCCCGAAGCGGCCATTCGCCAGCGTGTGCGCCTCATAGCCCACTTTTGCGCCTTTAATCCGGCTTAGAGGCAGCAGCGCGAACAGCACAGAAGCATCACGGCTGTAAACAACGTCAGCACCGCGAAAAAGCAGTGCAATCAGCGCAGAAATAATGAACGTGAGCGACTGAATACCGAAAAACAGCCGCGCAAGGATGCCGGATTGGCCGGGAACTAAGGCGACTAGATCGAGCGTGGGCAACCGCCACATCTGAAATACGCGGTTCACGCCGTAATACTCAAAAGCATCTGCATCGCGTAATTCGGGCGTATTCACCCGCCGCGCCGCCCACAGCATTACCTCTGCGCCCTGTTCAGCGAAAGCTTCGCAGTTCTGCATGATTTGCAAGCCGTGCGCTTTTTCAGTGGGCAGGCGGATATTAGCAATATACAGCAGTCGGGGCTGATTAGCGATCATCCCCACCCCTCAATTCCCCTCAACCACTGGCAGTTCGCCAGTGTTGATCACACTAACGAGGCGCGGAATCAGCAGATGCAGGCTGAAATGATCGATCACCGCCTGCCGCTGGAGCAGGCCGATGCGCTCACGTTCTTCAACTGGCAGCGCGAAAATGCCGCGCAGTTTTTCGGCCAGCAGGCGCGGATCCGTTTCGCTGTCCATCAGCAGCAAGTCACTTCTGCCTGCAAGCGCCTGCTCAAAGCCGGGATTGCTGACGATGGTAGGGATGCCGCAGGACATGGCTTCCAGCGCCGTTTTGTCGAACAGGCCGCGCGGGCTGAGATTGACGGAAACGGCGGCCTTCGCGTAAGCCACGCGCACGCCGTCCGGGGTTTGACCGCCTGCAAATTCAATGCGATCTTCAAGATGAAGCTCGCTGGTCAGATCGTGGAGCTGCTGCTCATACGTGCCATCCTGACCCGGCGGCGTTCCCCCCACCAGAATCGCGCGGGCATCCGGCAGTTCTGCCAGCGCGCGCAGCAGCGTTTCATGGTATTTGGGCGGGCTGAGCCGCGCTACATAGGTGATGGTGCTGCCTGCGCGTGAGCCTGAGGGCGTATAAAAATCGGTGTCTGCCGCCTGCCCGACTACGCGCAGTTTAGGCGTTGGAAACGGGAAGCTGTCGGGCGCGCTGGTCACGATGCGGCGGGCGATATTGCGGCCATAACGCGCCGTCCAATGGCGGCTTTTGTGGTTATACCAGATGGTGATCGGCACATGATGCGCAGCCAGCAGCGGCGCTCCCATGATCGCAAACAGCGGCATCATGTGGGCGAAGCAGGCATCATAGCGGCGTTCGCGCAGCAGGCGATTTAAGATACTGTAGAAATGAGTGGCGCGTTTCGGCTCGCTGAATCCTTTTTCCTTGCCGACGGAAAACACCCGCACATTATCCGCCGTTTCAAGCCGTCCCGCGCGCATGGTGATCACGTCTACATATTCGTAATGACGCGCGAATTGATTGATCCATGCTGTGGTGAAAGCGAAGATCGTATCTTCCATGTCGGTGGCGAGGTTAAAGAGGAGGAGATTCATTGGCAGTTGCCCCTCATCCCTTGCCCCTTCTCCCACGCAAGCGGGGAGAAGGGTAATATAGGCAAGCCACGATATTGCGGCAGTTTCATTGGATGCCTGCCTCAATAGCCTGCCGCCAGACGTTAACCCAGCGTTCGGGATAGCCCTCAGCGTTGAAATTAGCCAGCGCGTGGCGCTGCCCGGCTTGCCCCATGCGCTTGGCCAGATCGGGATCGCGTAACAGCGTGGCGGCATGATCCGCCAGCTTCTGCGCCACATTTGCATCGTCCGGCGCGTAAAAGCCGGTTTCGCCATCCAGCAAAATATCAGTGATGCCGCCCGCGCCGGTTGCAACGACGGGCAGCCCTGCTGAAGCCGCTTCACCCAACACACGGGGCACGCCTTCATAAGCTGACGTGAGCAGATAGACGCTTGCAAGCTGATAATACGGCGGCAGATTTTCCAGTGGCACCGGGCCGGCCAGCTTGAGTTTACCGGCAATTCCCAGACTTGAGGCCATTTCGGAGATATGCGCGGCGCTGTCTTGAAAATCACCGACCATCAGGAAATAGGTTTCGGGAAGCTGCGCCGCAATTTTGCCGAATACCTCCAGCAGCAGCGGAATTCGCTTAACCTGTACCGGCCTTCCTACCCACAAGGCAATTGGCGCGTTTTCCGGAATTTCCACTTTAGCGCGCGTTTCGGCCAGAAGGGTTGGATCAACCGGCTTCGCAAAATCGGGGGAAGCGGTAGCTAAAGGCAAAATGGCGATACGTTCATCGGGAAAACCCGATGCTTGCAAGCCAGCGCGGCTGGAATTGGCGACGGCACGCACAAAATCAGCGCCGCGCAGCACTTGATAGGCGACGGTGAGCAGGGCGCGATTTCGCAGCGGATGTTCTGCGATCCATGCCGGATTGTTCACTATGAAGCTGTGTTCCTGCACCAGCAGCGGCACCTTGAAACGCTGTTTCAACCGCCGGCCTACCAGCCCGGTGAGGAACATATCTTGCGTGACGATCAAATCTGGTTTCCCGGCCAGCCGCCCCGCAGCCGCCAGCGCAGCAGGCACGAAACGCATGGCTGAACGGGTATTGGTTGGCAGAATGGTCAGCGACTCTGATGCCTGTATTTCTGATGGCAGCCCCGGCGGCGAGGTGCTGATCACCGTCAATTTGCCAGCCAGCGCCGCATATTCGAGATGTCGTTTGCGGGAGTCGCCTTCCGGATTTGAAGCCAGCGGCGGATCAAAGCTGATCATCCAGATATTTAAGGGTGAGATTTGGGCAATCAAAGGGGAATCACAGACTCCTGCGGACGTTATCTGCTTGATGAGGTGTGCTGCGTTGGTGTAGACTTGAGGATGATAACACGGCACCCAGTGAGT
>JACSRP010000244.1 GCA_014879665.1 Anaerolineae bacterium
GCGGGTGCTTAGCGACTGGGACGGCGATTGGGCGCAGGGCATTTTGCAGTCGGCGCATAAGGCGATGCCCCATGGCGCACGCCTGCTGCTGCTGGATATGCTGCTGGCAGAAGATGGCCTGACTGACTCTACAGATTTGCAGGTGAGAACAGCGCTAGAGTACTGCGAGCTGCTGGAAACCACGGGCTTCACGATCATCAGCGTGACGCCGCTTGAAGATGGCGCGGTGTTGATACAAGCGGAACCGGCTTGAAGGCGATAGAATTTGCTCGTCGTATGGCTGCCTGTGGTAACACGCCTTGCATGTGATGACTAACGAACGCCCGATAAGCGGGCATTTTGCGAGACGGATATTTCTAGCGGGCATGGCACTGATCGCGGTTGTGCTGGCTGCGTGTTCGCCATCCGCAGCGCCGCCTTCTACCCCGCCGGTTGAAACCCGCATCCTTGAAGCCTGGATCACCTACGATGATGCACTACAAGCAGGAGATAACGGGCGACGATGGTTGTTTTCGGGCGCATCGGGCGACGAGGTTCACATACAGGTTACAAATTTATCGTCACCGCTGGTGATCTCGCTGCTGGATCAGGAAGATAACGTGCTGGCTTCTGGCGAGGTCGTGCAGGCGCTGCTGCCGCAAACCGGCACATATGCCCTGTTAATTGAGCGGCCATCAATGGGCGAACAAGGCAAGATCGCCTACAGTGTGCAGCTTGGTTACAGCAACCGGCCATCGCCCACGCCGACGATGACCGCAACCTTCACGCCTTCGGATACCCCGACGGCTACAGCCAGCTACACGGCGTCCAGCACTTTTACGGCAACGGCCAGCTTCACGCCAACAGATACGCAAACCGCGACGAATATGCCAACAGCGACTTTCATACCTTCGGATACCCCGACTCCCAGCCTGACGCCAACGCCAGTTTATGCCGATCTTGGCGCGTATATGGGCGCCTTTGACGGAAGCGGACAGGTGACAGGCGATCTGATCTCATCATTTGACCGCGAAATCTGGAGTTTCAATGGTGATGCGGGCAGCATCATCACGCTGGCGGCGTCCGGGGAAAGCGGCAATTTAGACCCGGCAGTCGCGCTTTATGATCCGGCGGGGCGGATTGTGGCAATGGATGACGATGCTGGTGACGGCAATAAAGCGCAGCTGGCGAATATACGGCTGACAGAAGAGGGTATTTATTACGCGCAGGTGTTTGGCGATACCGGCGCGGGCAGTTACCGGTTGGCGCTGACCTTTGGCATGCAGGCGCTGCTGGCGGCAACGGTCATGCCCACGATTACGCCGACATTTGCTGTAGGAATGGTCACACCACAGGCCGCAGGAAGCGGTGAGCTGCTCGCCGATCATGTGCCGGTATTAGGACGGATTGAGACACCCGATGATTTCCAGCGGTATTTGTTTGAGGCGCGGCCGGGGGGTGTGTTCACGATTGCGGCCGGGCCGACGGCGGGATCGCGCTTACTGCCGCATATACAACTGGTGAACCCGACTGGCGAAGTGGTATTTGAGCAGGCGGCGCGGGGCGATGCCGGCGGCGATGCGCTGATTCCGGCGATCACGGTGATTGAGGGAGGCATTTACTCGCTATTCGTGACCAGCGATGCTAATTCGACTGGCGATTATTTTGTGGCTATGGGATATGGCGACTCACACACGGACGTATTTCGCGGCGAAGCGTTCGAGAACGTGGCGCTGGATGCAGCGCTGACGAAGCGAGGGCTGCGCGATGTTTGGGCGGTGCCGCTAAATGCTGGCGATGTGATACGCGCGGAAGTGACGCCGCTGTCCGGCGGGTTTGCGCCTGCCCTAACAATTGCCGCACCAAACGGGACGGTGCTGGTGGGGGCTTCCAGTGCGCCGATGGTGCTAGAGGCGATCACCATTCCAGCGACGGGACTCTACAGCCTGCGAGTTACGGGCGAAACCGCGGGCAGCTACGGAAGCTACCGGCTGACGTGGGCGCGCACTACTGCCGCGCCTGAACCTGCGCGGCGCGGCGCAGCAACTATGATACTGGAAGCCTCAGATACGATTGCGCCGGATACCTATCATCGCTATGCGTTTCAGGGGGCGGCAGGTGAGACGATCCGCGTGGCGGTGATTTCACTTTCGCCAGAACTCGATCCGGTGGCGGCGCTGCTGGATGGCGCAGGAAACGTGCTCGCGGGCGCCGATGACACCATCGGGCTAAGCCCGGTATTTGAGGCGCTGCTGGCGGCTGACGGGACGTATTTTGTGCAGGTCAACGGCTATAACGGCACGACGGGCAACGTTAGGGTGACGGTGGAGCGAGTGGAGTAGGCTGCCCGCTTAGGACGGGAAGGCAGCGACTAAAGTATTCCAGCCTACATCTTTCAAAACCCATACAGGCGAATGAATTTATTCTATAGAAGCAGCCTTAGAACGCAAAATACAATTTTATGGATGTGTATAAGGGCGCGCCGCTGCACGCCCTTACAACGACTGCCGGCTATATTCCGGATTCGCGCTCTAGTTTACTACGTACTTGATCGCCAAGCTGATGGCGATGGCCGTTGGTCAGGTCGGTTTTGTAGATGACAGAATAACTGGTCAGTTCGATCTGCTCTTCAGCGGTCAGGGTTTCAGCCGTCACGACTAAAATTGGGATGTTAGCGGTTTCTGGATTGGCGCGCAGTTCACGGATGACGCTAAAGCCGTCCATCTCTGGCATCCGCAAATCGAGCAGCACCAGATCGGGGCGGCGGCGAGCCACCATCGAGATACCTTCGATGCCCGTGGCCGCCGTGAAAATGCGATACCTTTTCTGTTCCAGCAGCAGTTCCTGTAATAAGCGCACGCTCTCAGGATTATCGTCAATGATCAGGATGCGCTGAGTGCGGCTGTCACGCTCGGCTTCGGCAACGGCTTTGACCAACACTTCAGGCATAAAGGGGCGACGCACAAAGGCGAACGCGCCTATTTCGTTTGCGCGCTGAAGATCATCGTTCAGCGATACGAGGACAATGGGTATATCTACGGTGTCATCGCGGTTACGCAACCGCGAAAGAATGTCCCAACCCGCGCCATCGCCAAAGCTGGCACTGAGGACGATCAAGGTCGGGTGCAGGCCGCTGGCCATCGCTTCGGCTTCCAGCGGGATCGAAGCGGCGAACACCTCATAGCCTTCGCGCTGTAAGGCACGGCGGAACTGATCCACCATATCGGGATTATCCTCGATCAGTAGAATTTGCCGCTTCATGGTCATGACTGGAGGCATCATGGGCAGCATGGCGCTGGTTTCAAGGGTATCGCGGGATCGCGCGGACTGTGGGAAACGCGAGGTGTCGTCTATGCTGTCGCTATCGGATACTGCCGAGGTTTCCTGCGTATCGCGGCCACGCTTGAATCTTTGGGTATCGGTCATATCCAGCACCGGAACATCATCATCCAGCGGCGGCAATTCACCTTCACGCGGCTGCGTGGGCATGATGATCGAGAAAGTGGAGCCAATGTTTAATCGAGACTCTACCAGTATTTCGCCGCCCATCATATTCACGAGAGATTTGGCGATAGGCAGCCCTAAGCCAGTGCCGCCGACGGTACGGGTGAGCGATGAATCAACCTGCCGGAAAGCTTCAAACAAAAGCGGCAGATCCTGCTCAGCGATACCAATACCGGTATCAACAACATCGGTACGCACCATGTAGGTTCCGGCTTCAGGATCGCGCACCAGATATACACGGATGGTGATGCCGCCTTCACGGGTAAATTTTGCGGCATTGGAAACCAGATTCAGCATGACCTGACGGGTGCGGAACTCATCGCCATATACTTTGGGCATGCCGGGGGCGATATCTACGATAATATTGATGGCTTTGTCTTTCACGAGGCCGATGCCGATAGAGCGCACAGCATCTACCACGTTCTTCATATCGAAGTATTCTGACTGTAAGTCCATCTTGCCGGCGCTGATCTTGGCCTGATCGAGAATATCGTTGATCAGGTTGAGCAAATGCACACCGCTGCTGTAGATGGTGGAGAGGTCCTGTTCCTGCATTTCTGTAAGCGGGCCGTCAATACCCTTGAGGATGACCTTGCTAAAGCCGATGATCGAGTTCAGGGGCGTACGCAGTTCGTGGCTCATATTAGCGAGAAAATCGCTCTTGAGGCGGTCTAATTCGCGCAGTTGGGCGTTGGTGCGCTGCAGCTGTTCCAGAAGCTGCTGACTTTGCACGATAGCCGACAGCGTTCCTGAGAGCGTGAGCAGCAGCGTGAGCGTGCCGTGATCGAAAGCGGCAGGCTCTTCATCTTCAGCGACGATGACGCCGATCAGCTCCGCGCCAGCATACAGCGGCACGATGATAGCCGAACGCGCGCCTTCAGAAACAGGCAAGTAGTTACGCTCATCACGCAGGTCTGACAGATTGACGGGCTGACCGCTGCGCGCAACTTCAGCAATCGCATTTTGATCGGTATCAAGGTTGAACTCTGACAGTTCGGAAAGCGGCTGATCGCTGCCGGCCAACGCTACAGGGCGCAAAATGGTGAGGGTATTTTCCTCAGCATCCATATAGCGTTCGGGGCGGTAGAGGATCACTGAGAGTACATCCAGCGAACTACGCAGTTCAACGGCGACATTGACCAGCGCATCGTCAAGATTTTCAGCGGCGGCGGCGGCGGTGGTGACGGTAAATAAGAAGCCCATTTCGCTCGCGCGCTGGCGGCTTTCATCAAACAACTGGGCATTTTCGATGGCGACGGCGATCTGCGCGCTGAGTGTGGTCAAAACGGCTACGTCATCTTCATCGAAAGCGTTGGTCTGCGCGCTTTGTACGTCCAGCGCGCCAACCACCTGCCCTTTGAGCAGCAGCGGCAGCGCCATTTCCGAACGGATATAGGGCAGCAGGGGATTCGGGCGATGGGCGCTGCGCGAGTCGGTCGTATCGGAAGTAATCACTGGCTTACCTTGCGCGGTCACCTGCCCGATCACGCTTTGCGAGCCTTTTTCGAGGCGGTGACCGGCTTCCAACATCGTCTGCCCTACCTCGCCGGTGCTAGCGCGAAGGACGGCGAATTTGCCCGCATCGTCCATCAGGAAAACTTGCACGTGATCGTAAGCGAACGAGGTTTTGACCTCTTCTACAAGTTGTGGCAGCAGCATATCCAATTCGAGGATCGAGCTGGCGATCTGACTGATGGCAGCATTGGTGGCCAGCTGGCGAGCGCGGCGTTCGGTTTGCTGCAATAGGCGCGCAGCGTCAATACGCAGCGATGCCTGTTCGGAGAAGGAACGGAAGATACGGATATCGCGCTCGGTGAACTTCTGCGGCGCTCCCGAACCGAGAACCACTACGCCGATAGCACGATTTCCGGCGCGGATAGGCAGCACGACCACCGACTGCATATCGAAATTTCTGAGCGCGATGATCTCTTGTTCGCTAAAGTCGGAGCTAGACAGATCTTCGATGGTGAGCGGGGTGGTTGAAGCCAGCACCCGCCATGCAGCGAACCTATCAGCCGACAAGATCATGTCCTGCATCGAGGTGATGGTACTCTCTTCGTTCGCGCGCCACGTAGCATCAATAATTGCTGAAGCGCCGGCGGCATACCAGCTTTTGCCGCTGAGGGTGGCGATGAAGCCAGAAGTGAACGCCCCGTCCTGCAAGTTTTCAACGGCAATACGCAGCACATCGGACGGTGTATCGGCATCGGTGAGCGCGCGGGTTGATTCATAAAGGGTGACGGTTTCGCTCAGGCTGTCTTGCAGCGAATTTTCAAGGCCGCGCAAAGCAGTGATATCTTCAAAGGCGGCGACAATCGCAGTGATATGCCCCCGCGCATCATGAATCGGAGCGGCGTTCAACAGCAGCGCAATCGTGCTGCCATCCTCACGGATAACGGATACGTCATCGCCCATCGCCTGCAAGCCGGAAGTGGCCGCCTGAGAGATGGGTAGTTCACTTTCGGGGTAAAACTCGTTGGTGCGGGAACGATAGATGTTGAACGCTTCTGGCGTGAAGGCTTCTTCACTGGTGATCGGGCGGCCAAGAAGGCGTTCAGCTTGACGGTTCGCCTGTATCGGGCGGAAGGTGTGGGGATCGAGTACCAGCACACCAGCGGGCAGCGTTTCAAGAATGGTGAACAAGGTGGTACGCTCGGTCTGCGCTTCGGAAAACAGGCGGCGGTTTTCTACCGCCACGGCCACCTGAGCGGCGAGCGTGCGCACAAGTTCAATATCGTTATCGCCAAGATCGGGCATATCGGAAGCGCGACCAACCACCACCACACCGATGACCTCGCCAGCGACTTTCACCGGCATGTGCAGGCGCTTGCCAAAGGTTTCGAACCACGCATCCGGCATTCCGGTATATTCGGGCATGGCACGCGGATCGTTCACAGCAACAGGCTGGCCGATGCGGAAAGCCTGTGCCAGCAAGTGATTGCTATTCAGGTCAATATACTGACCGCTCAAGTCTGTACGGCTTTCGCCGCTGACATGTTCGAGAATGTAATTAAGGCGGGTATGCGCGGGATCGGCCAGCAGCAGCAGCCACGTCGTGTAATCGGCAGCCTGACCGATGCGCTGGAATACTTCGGTGAGTGCTTCGGTCAATTCCTGCTCACCGATGCGGCTGGCGAATTGTGAGGCTTCAGCAAGCGCAAGCGCCCGCTGAGCCTGATCCTGCGCTTCAGCGAACAACTGCTGGCTTTCGAGCGCCAACGCCATCTGGTCGGCCACAGCGGCCACAAAGCGCCCGTAGGCGACATCAAAGGAACCGACGGCGCTGTTTTCGATTAGGATCGCGCCGAACCAGCGGGCGCGAGTACGCACCGGCACCATGACCGCGCTGAGGCTGCTATTGCGCTCCAGCAGGCTTGCCAGCGCCGGGTATTTCTTCAGATCGCGGCGCTGATCGTTGACCAGCAGCAGATCACGACGCTCTTTGAGGATGGAAGCGAAAGAAACTAGTTCTTCAGGGATACGCTGCGATTCAACATCCCCATCCGTTTTCTCACGCCGCCAGATAACCTGCTGGTCATAGTAACGGGCTGGCTCCAGCGGGGACGGCCCAACAATCAGCATGGAAATACGCGATGCCGGATTGGTGGACGAGAGCAGATTCGCAGCGGCAGCCGCATAGACGGCTTTTGCATCCTGAGCGCCGGAAATGGCGCGAGAGGCGTCATACAGGCGGCGGGTTTCATCCAGGGCGCTGGCGGTCTGTTCGAGCAGGCGGCGATTTTGGAGTACGGTGCTAATTTGACCGGTAAGCGCGCGGAACACTTCTGCATCTTCATCAGAAAGCTGGATGTTCTCAGGGCTTAAAAGTAGGAAGAGGGCGATGGGCTGGCTGCCGCTGAACAGCGGGAAGGCCGCAATAAAGCGCTGGCGATGCGCACGCAGCAGACGCATCAAGCCGGATGGTTGTTTCTCGTCATTGTCAAGCACAATTTCAATGTCGCGGCGCAGCAGCGGAGAGTCTGCGCTCAGGTTAAGTTCATAGATTTCGTTGAAATCTTGCGCTTGCCCACGCTGAGTGAGCACCGCCAGACGCAGCAGCTTTGACCAGCCGTTCTCATCCAGATCGCCTTCGAAAATTGCCAGTCCCATCTCGTAATTTTGCGCGTCAACTGCGCTACGGGCGGCATTGAGCAGGTCGAGCAGCGAATTAGAGAGATTGATGCTGCGGCTGGCGCTGTAGAGGCGTTCAATTTGGGCCAGCGCCATCTCGTTTTCAGTGAGCAGCATACGGTTGTCAATAGTGATACCGGCCTGATCGATGAGCGCAGTATAAAGGCGGCCTTCGCTCTCGCTGAAGCTGCGGGGCTGCGGGAACTCGATCAGGATGATGCCGCGCCAAACACCGCGTACGCTGAAGGGAATAAGCACCATAGACTGCGCGCCAATATCCTGCGCCAATGCGCGGAAGAAATCATCCACGCGATAATCGCGGGATAGCTCATTGACTAACGAGATACTGTTGGCGTGCATCTCTTTCAGGATGGGATGATCGGGGATGTGTATGCGCAGCCCGCGTAAACTGACGCTGCGATCAGTGCCGCCAACTGCCCAATCTGCGGAAAAGACGCCATAGGCAGGCGAATCGCCTTCGAATACGAGAATTTGACCGCCGCCCGCTTCAGGCATCACCGACTGAATAATGGCCTGCACCACGTCATCCAGACTATCGGCTTCGTTCAAATAACGACTGAGCTGATATAAGGTTGAGGTTTCAGCAAGGCTGTTTTGCGTCTCTTCGAACAGGCGCGCGCTTTCTAAGGCCTGCGCCACACGTTCGACCACCGCAGACATTAGAAGATGATCATTATCGCTAAATTCGTGACCAGCAGCTTCGAGCGTGCCAACCACCTCGCCGCGAATCACAATTGGCCGTTCAACCGGGCTGGCCGCTGAAGGCGCGGAAACAGCCGCATTGGCGGGGGCGCCCTGATCTTCGCTCAGGTGCATCAGGTCGTAAGAATAGGCAGCCCCTTCAAGCAGGCCGGTTTCTTCCCATGCGGCGCGGGTGAGGCGGCGATTCAGCGCGTCAATTTGCTCTACACGTTCCTGCGTTTGCTGAAGCAGGCGCGCATTCTGCACGGCGATGGCGATCTGGTCTGCCAACAGCTGGAAGGTTTGGAGTTCGCGTTCATCAAAAACGCCAGCTTCGCGGCTTTGCACGTCCAGCGCGCCGATGATCTGATCGC
>JACSRP010000216.1 GCA_014879665.1 Anaerolineae bacterium
TCCTCGCATTCTCCGTCGCCACTCTTCTGTTGTTAAGCTGCTTTTCTGCCTTTCGACAGCAACGCGCGCTTTCTGCTGCTTAGCGCGCGTTGTGGCATTAGATTATCATCGCTCAGATAAGGTGTCAACACCAAGTTTGGGGGAAATCCGACGAGTTTTGCGAGAAGATTTTAGACGCTGTCAGTTACCAGCTGACCATCGCCAACATTCGCAGCATCAGACAGCTCATCCTTGGGAATCGCCTGCACGGCGCTTTTATCGCCAAGCAGATCTTTTACGTATATCTCCTGGACTAATACCATCAGAATTGCTGTGATTGGGACCGCGAGCATCAGCCCTAGAAAGCCAAGGAATGCGCCGGCGATAATTTGCCCTAGCAATACCAGTACTGCCGGCAAACGGATGCTGCCTGCAACTAGAACTGGCAGGAGGATTTGAGTTTGCACGAATGAGACGCCATAAATAATGACAATGATCCACAAAATGCTTTCAGGGGCTTGCACAATGCCTACTGCAATCGAAGGGATCAGGGTGACAATTGGCCCGAAGTTAGGAATAAATGATAGGAGACCGGCCAGCACCCCTAATGCAGCCGCCTGCTGAATGCCGATAAGTTCGAGGCCAATCCACGTTGCAAAGCCGACAAAAATCATTGAAAACAGCGTCGCTTTCAACCACCCGCGCAAAGTTAAGCCGAGGCGGGTCATGATTTCACGCACGCGCACTCTATACGAAAGCGGGAACAAGCCGATCACGCCCCGTTGATGCCCATCCGTGTCGGCTAGCAAATACAGGCTCATAAACAGCACGATGAGAACACTCAATACAGTATCGGCAACACCGCCAAGCAGGGGAAGCACCGAGGAGCCAATCGTTCCCAGAGAACCGACCAACTGCGTTCCAAAGGCATCTAACACGGTTTGAATATCTTCCGGTGAAATATTTTGCAGCATGGGAATTTGCTGTTGAATATCCCCACTTGCCCAGCGATCTACTAGCGCCTGCACGCCCTGCGGAATAATCACTGTCGCCAGCACGTAAGATTGGCGAATTAACTCCGGCAGCGTGAGCGCGCTGAGCGCAACCATCACCACAAAGAAGCATAATACTGATAGTACAGTTGCTAGGCGGCGATTCATACCGTGACGGACGAAAAACCGAACCGGCAGGGAGAACATGAC
Source organism: Anaerolineae bacterium (assembly GCA_014879665.1). Lineage (GTDB taxonomy): Bacteria > Chloroflexota > Anaerolineae > Aggregatilineales > Phototrophicaceae > Flexifilum. Next base: position 1,182 of record JACSRP010000216.1, read on the forward strand.
TACAAGGATGACCGACGCTAGAAACAGCAGCAAAATGCCGCGCATTGCCCATAAAGCAACCAGCAATACCACAGTTGTCATCGCAATAAGCACCCATCGCGTGACTGTAGCATTACTAGAGGATGTATTTAATGGAAACATCTCAGCAATTAATCCTAACAATACTCTATGGCTGACAACACCCCGACTGCCTGTAAGATACGTTCAGCCAGCGACACGACCACTTGATAACGCCTAACAATGGAATGAATGCATCCTCTAAGTTTATGTACGCAAAGGAGGCTTTCGTGATGCAATATTTCCTTGTTTCTTACAATACTATACGACTAAAAGTTCAGAAATAACTACCGTCTACCTTGAGCATTGTTATAATCTCCCAAAATACTTCACTAAAAAGAGGCAGTTATGAAATTTGATGTGACTATTTTCCCGGACGACTTGAATAAAGCTGCAAATATCGCCAAAACTATTGAAGATTATGGCTTCGATGGCCTTTGGACATCAGAAGCTGCGCATAACCCATTTCTGCCGCTAACCCACGCGGCGTCCGCCACACAACGCATCATGTTAGGCACGGCTGTAGCCATCGCATTTCCCCGCAGCCCGATGGTGACCGCACAAATCGCATGGGATCTGGCGGCACAGTCCAACGGGCGCTTCATCCTTGGGTTGGGAACACAGGTCAAAGCACACATCACGAAGCGTTTTAGCAGCGAATGGAGCGCCCCTGCCCCGCGATTGAAAGAATATATTGAGTCGCTGAGATCTATCTGGGCGAGCTTTAAGAATGGCGGGTCACTACGCTATACCGGAGAGCATTATCGCTTCACGCTGATGACGCCATTTTTTAACCCCGGCCCGATACCGGCTGCCGATCCGCCAATTTATATTGCCGGCGTAAACGAGGCGCTTTGCCGGCTGGCGGGCGAAATGTGTCAGGGTTTTCACGTCCATCCATTTCACACAGTGCGCTACTTGAAAGAGTTGATCATCCCGAATATAGAGACTGGCGCTGGTAGAGCTAATCGCTCACGGGGCGATGTATCCATGACCTGCGCGGTCTTTGTCGTTACCGGAAAAGACAAGGCGGAAATTCAGAACAATTCGATGATGGTGCGCTCGCAAATCGCATTCTATGCCAGTACGCCCAGCTACAGCACGGTCATGCAAATGCACGGGTGGCAGGATTTACATGAACAACTAAATCTTATGTCACGCGAGGGGCGCTGGTTTGAGATGGGCGAATTGATCAGCGACGACATGCTGAATGAATTTGCAGTCGTCGCCCCGATTGATGAGCTGGCAGGGGCAGTACACGCGCGGTATGATGGCTTGCTCGATCGGGTAGGCTATTACTTCCCGTTCACGCCAGACGAAGCAGACAAAGCCATTGTTTGGCGTACAGCGGTAGATACATTCAGCCACACTTAGGCAGGGAATTGAAAGGGAGAGAATGTCTTTAGCAGACGCAGCCCGCGAGTATGCGGCGACTCACAAACAGCTATTCAATGAGCAGTTGATCGAGCTGGTGCGTATTCCCAGTGTCAGCGCCGAATCTCAGCATAAAAATGACGTAAAGCGCGCAGCCGAATGGATTGCCCGTGACCTGCAGAACGCAGGCGCAGAGAATATTCAGGTTATCCCTACAGAGGGACATCCAATCATTTATGCTGATTGGCTGCACGCAGAAAACAATGCCAAAACAGTCCTGATTTACGGGCATTATGATGTTCAGCCCGCCGCTAAAGAAGACAATTGGAATACCGAACCCTTCGAGCCGACGGTCATTGAAGGCGTTCTTTATGCACGCGGCTCTTCGGATGATAAAGGGCAGATGTTCGTCCATCTGAAGGCGCTGGAATCATATCTCAAGACATCGGGCAGCCTGCCCGTGAACGTCAAATTTGTGCTGGAAGGCGAAGAAGAAATCAGCTCCAAGCATTTGATGGGTTTTGTGAGCGAAAACAAAGATCTGCTGAAAGCCGATGTCTGCATCATTTCAGATACAGGCTCTCAGGAAATTGAGCAACCGGCTATCGTCACCGGCATCCGCGGGCTGACTTATATGGAAATCTGGGTTTATGGGCCGAAGGATGACCTACACAGCGGCGGCTTTGGCGGCATCGTGCATAACCCGGCGCTAGGGTTAGCGCAAATTCTTTCAAAGATGCACAACCCGGATAACAGCATCAGCATACCCGGATTCTACGATGACATTGTGAACCTGAGCGAGGAAGATCGGGCGAATCTTGCTAGAACTGACGTGGACGAGCAAGACCTAAAGGAACTGACTGGCATTGCCGCCACATGGGGTGAAGCAGGTTTTAGTTTACGGGAACGCCTTGGCGCCCGCCCAACCTTTGAGGTGAACGGCATTTTGAGCGGGTGGACAGGCGAAGGTTCTAAAACCGTGTTACCAGCAAAGGCCATGGCAAAAGTGAGCTGCCGCCTCGTCGTCAATCAAAACCCGCAGAAAATTTACGAGTTGGTGCGTGATTATGTCGCACAAATTACCCCGCCTACCTTGCGCAGCGACGTAAAATTGTTGAGTACAGGCAGCCCGGCTTTGATGGAAAGTGATTTACCAGAAGTACAGGCAGCGGCGCGCGCCTATACCAGGGGTTGGGGCAAAGAGCCGGTCTTCATGCGCGAAGGTGGCAGTATTCCGATTGTCGTAGATTTCCAGCGTGAACTGCAGCTGCCGGTGATCATGATGGGTTATGGCTTGAACTCCGATGGCGCGCATGGCCCGAATGAACATTTCTCACTGGAAATGTTCCATCGCGGCATTCAAACAGCGATATGTTTCCTAGACGAAATCTCTAGATAACCGGGGTTTCGGATAAGGTTTTGAGGGGAGAAGGCGCACACATAGGTGCGCCCCTATCTCTCCTGTTAAATTCGGGGTGCTACGGGGCATTCACCCAGGCATCCCGAAATGCCTGCCACTCATCATCTGTCGTTGTCCATTCGCCATAGAGAGCCACGCCGCGCACCCAATCAGCGGTAATGCCAGCATTCGCAAGTCCCTGACGGATGCCTTGAACAGCGCTGACCACGTTTTCGACGTAGGGATCGTGTCCCGGTGGCTCGGCATCAAATGTTGGAATACCGATAATTACGGTAGTACCTTCGCCTAATTCGCTCACAGCGTCCGCATAAGTCTCAACCTGATAGGCGACCCATTGTTCATAATCGGATGGCGCGTTCAACCCGCTCAGGTAGGCCATCAACACCATTTGATCAACCAGAAGGGCGACACTTTTCTTATATTCGCTGCTCCACTCAGTGCCCGGAACGATCAAGGGCGGCACTGGAATATCCGCAGCTATCGGACTCCAGTCCGGCGGGATTGCCACGCTGATCGGAACATCAGAGCCTAACGCCACCCGAACCTCACGCAGCAGCGCCAGAAAATTCTGATCGCCATCCCATACCGGCTCGATATTCAAGAATACACCGTCAAAGCCAAACTCATTAACCACCCGCAGGCTCATATCAACGACCTGCTGGCGCACAGCCGGATCATCCAACCGGTATTCAATACCAGAACCCTCTACGGGAAGACTAACCCAACCATGAAGTTCAGCTTCGGGATATTCTGAGCGGAACTGTGTCACGAAATTCTGAACATTTTCAAAATTATCGGCACCTCGCCATGTGTTATCGGCTTGCAGCCAGCTTACCCACGCATAGAGTGTGCCAATCTCGTGGTTTTTCAGCCGATCCGCCAGCCCTTTAACGGCGGTCTCATCCCGCTGTTCATACGTCCACTCAGTGCCGATCCAGATCGCATTAGGAAAGCGACGAGTTGGATTATCGCTCAATCTGCCCAGCAATATGACGACAACGACCACCAGCACGATACCGCCGATAAACGCCCATACCATCCGGTTGATGCGCGGCAACTTCACTTGCGGCATTTTGAAACGATCAGAAGGCTTGATCTGAGCCGTTGGCCGTGAGCCTTGCATCTGTGCCATCGGCTGCTGTTTACGGCGCAGCTGTCGCTCACGCGCACGGCTCATCGGCTGTGATGAAGGGGACTGCCCGCTTTCTATATCTGTAGAAGTTGTGGAAGGGCGCGCGCTGCCTGTGAAATCTTCATCGAACGGGCCGGGCAGCCGCGATGATGGTAGATCATCCGCCCAGTAGTTATCGCTCGTTTTCCTGGTAAACAGGTCTGAATTTTGTGAAACTTCGGTAGGCGGCTGCTCAAATGCCTCATCGCCATCGCCCGATTCAATTCCAGAATCGTCAAATTCATCTTCAGGAGGATAGGGATTAAAAGTCATTGTGAGTTAAGCTTCCAATTCGCCAATAATTTATAGATGGCCGATCACAATTATTGCCACGATGACTACAAATACCACACTGCTCAAAAAAGTAGCCGTAGAAGCCACATCTTTACCAATTTTCGCCATCGCATTTGGATCTGCTGTAACCATATTGATGCTGGCTTCGATAGCCGTGTTAATGCTCTCTGTAATCCAAATACTGCCCAACGCTAGTATAAGGATCATCCATTCAATGCGCGTAATTTCTAACCAGATGCTCAATATCAGGACAATGATAGTTACGATCGTAGCAAATTGAATACTCTGTTCCCGCCGCAGCAAGAATAACAACCCTGCAATCGCGTATTTGACGCTTTTCAAACGGTTTTTATTTTTAGGTCTCCCGCCGTGTTTTTCCAGATCAATTTGCGCGGTGCCGGCAATTCCCATATCCAGCACTTCACCCTCCGGCGTGACCAAAACATCTTTTTCAGGCTGCGGCTGTATATCTGGTTGATGATCGTCCTGTGGAGATGGCATTCCTTCAGACATCGTTACACCTTCGCCCGATCAAAGCTACTAGTCCCTAACGGCCAATTTACCAGCGCCTATCCTGACCAACCGAGCTTACTGATCAGCGGCGGCATCAGCACCAGTAATCCTATCAAGATTGAAGCCACTGCGCCCAGCAGCACCGCTGCCGAAGCTACATCTTTTCCCACCTGCGCCATCGGGTGGCGCTCGGTTGTACCGAGGTTGATGGCGGCTTCAACTGCTGCGTTGATGAATTCAGCCATCCACACCATCGTTACTGCCAGGATGAGTATGGCCATGCTCAAGAAGTCAATTTGGAGCCACAAGGCCAGACCCAATACAAACACAGTGGCAACGGCCTGTATGCGGGTGTTCTTCTGGCGGCGCAGCATGTAGAGCCAACCGGCAATGGCATAACCAAGGCTGGCAACACGATTGGGGCTGGTGTTCGGGCTGTATTCATCCGGATTAATTTGCATTGTTCCGGTAAGGCTGTTCAGCCACTTATTCGGCCTGGCCATGATCACTATTCTCTAACGCGGGGACAATTGCTGGTGAGATATTCAGGGCGTTTAAGGCTTGTTCCTGTTCATGCCACATCTCTGCGCGCGATTCAGCACTATCATGATCGTAACCGAGTAAGTGCAGCACACCATGAACGACCAGCAGCGATAGGCTGTCATTCAAATCATGGCCTTCGCGTGCCGCCTGCGCCGATGCAAAAGGGAATGCGATGACGAGATCGCCAAGATAGCGCGGCTCACCTTCAAACGCGAACATACTGTCATCATCACCACCGGGAAACGAAAGCACATCTGTTGGCGAATCAACGCCACGAAAACGCCGATTTAACGCAGCGACAGATTCATCGTCGGTGATCACAATCGTGAGTTCGCTAAGATCGTTCACTTCCTGTAACTGAGCCGTCACTTGAACAGCACGCTCCAAACTTTGCACATCAATTCCGTAGCCCGCTTCGTTTTGAATCTCGACCTCAACCGGAAACATCATCACGCTCTCCCTCCGGCTGCTTTGCCGCCAGCATCTCACTGGTATCAGCAGCGTTTGATCGGGGCCGCCGCAAGGGCGGAACATCTGCCAGCGGCGCGTCATCGTCGCTAACGATGGCGGTGTCGTTCACGTCCGACACGGCACTGATCATTGGTGACACCGTATCCCCTGCAATCTCGGTGTCAGGGCGCCCGTCGTTCGCCGTTGAAACACGCGGAATCTCTCCGGTGTTGAGCCGCGGCAGCGCGCCCGGATAATTAATGCGCGGGTGGAAAACGCCTTGCAACATTTCTACGAAAACCATCCTGATCTGCTCAATATCTTTGAGCGTCAGAGTCGATTCGTTTAGCTGGCCATCGGCAATCCGGCTTTCGACAATCTCACGAATAATGGTCGAAATTTCCTGTTTATTTGCCGGCTTGCGGGCGCGGACGATGCTCTCACTGCTGTCGGCCAGCATAATCAGCGCGGTCTCGCGCGATTGCGGCTTGGGGCCGGGATAAGTGAACAGATCAACATCAACCTGTTCAGGATTTTCAGCCTCCGAGAGTGACTTGCTCAGGAAATAGCTGACCCTTGTCATGCCATGATGTTCCCAGATGAAGTCTCGAATTCGCGCTGGCAAGCGATACTGCCGCGCCAGCCTGTCGCCATCCGAAACATGGCTAATGATGATCGCGGCACTGCGGAATGGATCGTTCAATAAATCGTGAGGGTTACTACCATCCACCTGATTTTCGACAAAAAATGCCGGGTTCAGAATTTTGCCGATGTCATGGTATAACGCCGCCACGCGTACCAGCTCGGCATTGGCGCCAATAGCATTTGCAGCCTGTTCCGCTAAATTTGCCACCTGTAATGAATGCTGATAAGTGCCGGGCGCTTCTCGCAGCAACCGCTGTAACAATGGCGTGCTCGGTTGGCTTAGCTCCACCAATTTGATACTTGTAGGCATGTTGAAGATCAGCGTAATCAGATACAGCCCGACCAGCGCCGCCATGGCTGCCAAAACTCCGTTAAGCAGCCCATAGCCGATCAATCGCGCAAAAACACCGGCATCAAGTACATTCAGCCCAAGGCTAAAAATAACGACGACCACCACGTTGACACAGGCCAACACCAGTCCGACGAAGAAATAGCGATTTAACCGGTCTGTGCCTTGCAGTGAAAGTACGCCAACGATCCCGCCAAAGCCAGCAATCGCGGTCATTTCGGATGAATTGTTTGCCATGATCCCGACTAGCAAAGCAAGTAAAACTGCCGCAAAAACGGCAAATTCAGTACCGATCAGACCGACGAACAATAATCCTAAAACGGCATATGGGAAAAGATATTGCGGAATATCATCGCCACTGAAAATAGCAAAGCTGACGACCACAATCAGAAAAATTCCCTCTAGCAGCCACAACAGCCGGAATCGGGTTAGTAAATCTGGCTGCCTTCTGGTGATATACAGGCTGGTTGTGGCAGTAACCAGCAGCGCCGCCAAAAGGCCGCGGGCGGCAAGCTGAAGGCGCATATCCTGCGATACCATCAACCCGAGCGCATTTAATGCCTCAATGTCCAGTTCGGTGATGCGTTTTCCCGCCTCTACAACCACCTGCCCCTGTTCAAAGCTGCGAACTTCCGGCTGTATCGCATCAATGGCGTTCTGCCGGGCTTC
>JACSRP010000246.1 GCA_014879665.1 Anaerolineae bacterium
GATCGTATTGCCGAATTAACCGGGCTAGATATAGATGATTCAGATAATCGTTTAATCTTACATCTTGCGTTAAAAATTCAGCGTGTTTTAGCGACAATCCCCGGTCACTGAGCGTAATGTTACGGCATTTTCTAACCTTGCAAGAGAAGATGGTTTCAATCTACAAACCTTCTTCCCTCAATTTCGCTTGATCATCTTGAAAAAACTATGGTATAGTCGGATTTGGTAATACGTTTTTTGTAAATCGTTGCGCCAAAGGAGTCTTAAAATGGCTGTCGAGTTCTATGACGTAAAGACCCGCAAGAAGGTGAGTATTGATGATAAGAATGTCAAGAAGACCACCTTCACCACTAAAAACGGGCAGACTCGTTACGGGCTGCGCGGCAAGACCAGTGATAACCGTACGCTGACGAAGTTTGTTAGCAAGGGTGACTGGGACAAATCATCTTACCCGGTTGAAAAGTAATTGCTTTAAAGAGGGTCGGCCCATAAATAGGTCGGCTTCTTTTTTGGCCGGTAATCTGTCTGGTTGTCTCGTATAATCTTTAGCTAAAGGAGCTTTAAATGGCCGTCGAATTTTATGATGTGAAGACCCGCAAGAAGGTGAGCATTGATGACAAGAATGTCAAAAAGACCACCTTCACTACCAAAAACGGGCAAACTCGTTACGGTGTTCGTGGCAAGACCAGCGATAACCGCAACCTGACGAAGTTTGTCAGCAAAGCTGATTGGGACAAAATGTCCTATCCGGTGGAGAAATAATAAAAAAAGCCGGCTCATTGGTGAGCCGGCTTTTTTTATTATGTTTGCATGATTGGCTTTATTGCGCCGCTATGCGGGTGGGCGGGGCAATCATCACAAAGTAATCGCCGGGATTCGCCATCAATGTATAAAGACGCGCCGCCTGTTCACCTTGATTGTTTTGCTCCAGCGTCGTGATGTAGAAGCCTAGCAGGTCACGCACATCGGCAATGCCCGCATCGTCCAGCGGATGAATATCTACAATTGCACCCTGAGCGATACGGCGGCGAATAGCATCAATCGTCAGCCCCATTTCTGGCTGAACGCGCTGGTAAATCGTGCCACCAGACATGCCCGCGCCCAGCCACGGCCCCGGATCGCCCATCACCAGCACGCGACCGGAGGTCATATACTCACAGGCATAGCCTTTCAGGTTGGCACGGGTTGCCAATCCACCGAGTTCATCCCGCAGCGGCTCGCGTATTTCTCCGCCAAACACCACATCCGCGCCGCTCAAGCGAATGCATGCGCGTGTATCAGCGTTACCTTGTACGATGAAACTGCCGCCTTGCGCGCCATACGCAAAACTCTTGCCTACCGAGCCATCCAGTCGCTTGCCATTGTGGTTTAGCCCCTTGAGGATGGTCACGGTTCCACCACGGGCGCACTTTGCAACGCCATCCTGTGCGCCGCCTTCTACTAGTACATCCACCGGGCTGTCAATGAAAGCTGCTAGACCGTTCCCCGGAACTGCTGAGTGGCTGAAGCTCAAGTGAACGGCCTCAAGGTTTGAGGTGTCAATTTCGCCGCGTTTTAGCGCGCCGCAAAGGTGCGTGCCTAATGCGCGATCCATTGCCATCACCTGTTCGTCATCGTACGTAATTTCGCTGTCACCATAGGATACGCGCTCAGCGATCAATGCCGTGATCTGCTTGCTGATGGTGTTTCGGGGGCGGGCGAGGCGCGTCCCCACGCCGGGCTGCGGCGTTCGTTTCTGAATCTTCGGCGCAGGGACAGTAAGTACTGTCAGGTCAATCCGGTCGTGCAAGGCAATCTGTTCCAGCAGTTCGGCATGTCCCACAAGATCTTGCGCGCGGGTGTAGCCTAATTTCGCTGTCCACCGCCGAATATCTTCGTTAAGCAGGTTAAACACGTTGCAGATACCCGCAACGGCTTGATCGTAATCGCGGGGATCGAAGTGTTTGACACCTTTTTCAAGAGCCTCTTCTTTAGTTTTGATGTGAGTGGTGATGCCAACATGGCAGGTGCCTTCCTGACACTTCCGGCAGACGGTACAGCCCATCGCCACCATTGCAAGAGTCCCGAAACCGACGCGGTTTGCGCCAAGACACAGCATCTTCACCACATCACGCCCGCTTTTCATACCGCCATCAGCCCACAGCTCAACATCGTCCCGCAAGCCACTTTTGATTAGTTCGTTATGAGCCAACCAGAGTCCGATTTCGGCAGGCAAGCCAACATGCCTTAATGAATGGGCGCGGGCTGCGCCAGTGCCGCCTTCATAACCGGTGATATTGATGACATCCGCACCCGCTTTCGCGATGCCCACAGCGATGATGCCGATGCCCGGAACCACTGGGACTTTGACTGACACTCTGGCTTTCGGATTCGCCGTCTTTAGCTCATCAATCAATTGAGCGAGATCTTCAATCGAATACAGGTCATGGTTATTGCTCGGTGAAATCAAGTCCACACCCGGCGTGGTATGCCGCGCTAATGCTACCTGCTCGGTAACCTTGTAACCGGGCAGTTGACCACCTTCGCCCGGTTTCGCGCCCTGACCGATCTTGATTTCCAGATAGTCGCATGAATTCAAAAACTCAATGTTTACGCCGAATCGGGCAGAGGCAATCTGATTGCCGCGATTGCGTGGGTATCGTCCCATCATATGCGGCAGTTCGCCGCCTTCGCCGTTTACGCACAGGATGTTGAGCTTTGCCGCAGCTTCGCCATAGGCCGTATATGCCAGTTCACCCTGAGAGCCGAAAGACATCGCGCCGATCAACACTGGCATACTGTGGTTGCCTATAGTCAGATCAACTTCTGAAGGCTCTACCGGGCTGTCGGTAATCCTCAATCCTAGTAGGTGGCGTGGCGCAATGGGCATATCCGCTTCAAGCGCAAACATGGCTTCAGTGTATTCATCTAAAGTCATGGCTCCAAGCGCAATATCCTCGATCTTCTTCCACATCTTCGGATATAGGCGATCCGGGTTTTCCAGCTTGTTTGCTGTTTCGCCACGCAGCTCTGCGGCGCGCTTTTCAGCATCGGCGCGTAGTTTTGTCCACGTCATGCCGCCAAACGCGGAGCCGAAGTAATTAGGCGTGCCAATCAAATCGGCAACATCCGTGGCAAGTCCAACCGAGCTAAATGCCTGACCAAATCCGCGCAGTTCGTGGCAGCCGATTGTTGAAGTTACTTTTTGCAGTCCGCCAACCAGAGCGCCTACGGTGTTTCCCAGTAACTTGATCGTGCCATCTTCGCTTAAAGGTTCACGCGGCGGGCGCGGGGCGATTCCTAATCCGACCGCATATACCGCATAAGGGATAAGCGCGTTTGCCCCTGAACCTAGCAGCAGCGCCACATCATGCAGATCGCGGATGGCGCCGGATCGAACCACAATGCCAACCTGTCGCCGCAAATTCGGAGAGGTTCCACCTTCGCGTAGGCTGCGATCCAGCGCCGCCACTACGACCAGCGGATCAATCCATAATTCCTCGCCAGAGAGGGCATCTGTATCATCAAGGATTAAAATTTGTGCGCCATTAATCGCTGCGTCAGCAGCCATCTCTTGTAGGCGCTCAATAGCCGCCTCAATCGGCTCATCAAGCCGCGCAGTCATCGGCAAAACAGCTGTATGCCCGGCGAAGGTATCCAGCATCTCATTGACTGTAATCGTGCCGTGTTTACGGGCAATCGTTTGCAAAACGGCTTCACTCCCGAGGCTTGCATGTCCGCCGACGATAAAAGGTACTGCCAGCTTCACCAGTACATCGTCTGGATGGTTTGCAAAGCCAATTTCCGGTCGCGCCCCCAGTAAGACATCTGTCGAAAACTGTGCGCGTTCGCGTTCGCGGTCAATTGCCGGGTTGGTAACAACGGCGACTGTTTCTTTGAAATAATCTGTCAGGTTTACCCGCGTCTTACTAATGGCGCCTAACGGGCCATCCCAACCTAGCGAGCCAATTAATTCTTTGTTGGTTTCTGCGAGAGTTTCGATTACCTGTGTGTGATAGCGTTCCCATCCAAGCGCAGCCATCACCGTCGTATTGATTGGTATTGTTTTGTGCTGCCACGGAATGGACGTTTGTAAACCAACCTGCATCGCTTCGGCAATTGCCTCCATAACCGGCGCTGTTGCTGTTTTGGTCGCGCCATAGCCGCCATTCCCGCTGCCTCCGTTGATCGGACGGCTGTTGTAAGGGACGGGCTGAGGATGAACTGTCTGTGAAATCCATTCGCCGTTCGTAACCGCGGCAGGGTTAAACATCCCCCGATCCCGGCTGCGCTGGTACACATGGCGCTGGATCGCCGGGTAATCAAGCACCTCAATTGATCGCCCCGGTTGAATGATCAACGCGATCTTTTCGCCCGGCGCCAGCGGCTTCGGGTCAGAGGACATCATATCAAGCGGGTAAACGCCGCGTTCAGAGCTGGCGAAGTATTCTTTTTCAGTTTCGCCAAACCACAGCGGGCGCAGCCCAAGTGCGTCAACACTGAAAACACACTGATCGCCAACGCGCGCCGCCACCGCTGCTGGCCCCTGGGCGAATGGCCCGAATGCGCCGCGCATTTTGGCGTAAGTCTCATGAATTTCCGGCGCGTTCTGAATCAGATCGTGACTGTACGGTGGAAAGACATATTCCATCGCCTCGATCAGATCGAAGCCAAACTGCTGGCAAAGCGCGTCAATCATACGATCAACGTCTTGCGAGTCGGAATTGCCAGCATCCAGATCAACGCCGAGCATGGCGGCTTCCATACGAAAGCGCGAAATGGTGTTGAACTCACCATTGTGTCCAATTACATTGAACGGTTGTACCCGCTCGAAGATCGGATTCGTGTTGGTGCTGTAACGGGCATGCCCGAGCGTCACCGTCGAAGCATATTCGGGATCGCGCAGTTCAGGATAATAACGGCGCAGAATTTCCACCGTTCCTTGTACTTTATGGACTACGCTGCGCGATGAGAATGAAGGGAAATGCAGCTTGAGATCCCGCTCCATCTGGGCTTGCAGGCGATAAAGTACTGATTCTAACTTATCGCTGGAAATGCGCCCGTTCAGCCCGGCGAACTGCCAGAATGCTGGTTCATTGGCTTCGGCGTTGCGGCCAAGTACCCTGCGATCAGTTTTGCCCGGTCGTTCGATCAATACCTCTAGCCCGGCTTCACGCATGATTCGAGAGATCGTATCAATGACATTCGCTGTAGTGCCGTGCTGTGAAACCGGAATCATCACATGGGCGACCCAGAAGTTTGCATCAGTTGCCAGCGAAGATCGCATACCCTTCAACGCCAGTGTTTTTGCCCACAGTTGGCGCGGAATATCAGTCATAATGCCCACGCCATCGCCTTCACCGTCTATAAAGCCGGTGCGGTGTCCCATGCGTGCCAGAGCTTCAATAGTGCGCTTTACATTGCCGTGAGTCGCCTGTCCGCCTTTGCGGACGGCGCAAATCAGGGCGCACGCATCACGCTCGCGCGTATCCTCACGGTGGAGAGGAATACAGAAAGTCTCTTCCGGCGCAGCTTCCCGATGGGTCATGATGTATCCTCAAAATTTGTGATAAAGACACGAAAAGAGCAGGGCGCTCTTTATCACAATGTATCAAAACTACAGCCCTGAGGACTACGTTCACAATGTGAGATAAAATTTCTTTTTGATTATGGCAAATTGCACAAGATGATCTGCGGCCGGCCGTTGTCTGGGGCATTTCGCCCAATCAATTAGACGCTGCGCCCGGAGAATTGCTCATTTGTTAAAATGTTTGTCTGTGTTCCGATTTCAACGCTTCCCCCTTAGCCTATTGAACGGCAGATTTTTAGGCGCGCCACGGCACGTCCAAAAACACAGTAGGTAAGGGGTTTGAGGTTTAGCTATCCGAGAAAGGGGGTTAACCCAGCGCCAGCAGCCTGCGGATGGTGAGCGCCAAATGCAGCGCTAAACGGATCTCCGGTCGCTCAAGATCCATCTGTGCAATTTCATTGATGCGGTTCATACGATAGAGCAGCGTATTGCGGTGAACGATCAGCATTTCCGCGGTCTGGCTCAAGTTGCCATGACAGACAAAAAATGCTTCGAGGGTTTTGATCAAGTCAGCATGTTGGCGCATATCGTAGTCTAGCAGCGGGCCTAGCGTTTTTTCGTAAAATGCGACCAACTTTTCGCGGTCAGACAGACTCAAAATAAGCTGATACACGCCCAGATCGCCAATATACAGTGGCGTATCTGTTTGCAGACGTCGTGCTAGATCGAGCGCCTGTGTTGCGTCACGATAGCTGCCTCGCCATGCCGCAACCTCGCGGACAGATTGCCCGATACCAATGGCTACACGAGATCCCGGATATTGGCGTTGAATTTCCGAAGTGAACACCTTCGCCAGCTTGATCGCCGTATTAATCGGGTCTTTCTCATCTGTGGCTTGGAAGACCAGCACTTCATTTTCGCGCTCGCGCTGCCAGATCAGTGCAGATGCGCGCTGCGCTGCCACGATGCCATTGACGATGGTTTCTAAACGGCGCAGCGAGGGCGCTTTATCCCCCTGCCATGAGAGCACCACCGCCACGTGCATTTGGGTCATATCATGTTCAAAACGCTCGCCTTGCCGGATGGCTTCTTGCTGGCTAACATCCCCGATCAGCAGCCGATCTAGAAAGGTTCCCCGCAGACGTTTTTCGGTATCGCTGATCGCTTTCGCCTTCGCCATTTCCAATGCGCAGGCAGCCGCGCCATGTTCGGCTACCAGCATATCAATATCATCGAGATCATTATCCCGCCCGATAATTGAAAGATAACCGCGCCCGATGTCTTTGGTGATGATAGGCGACACGAATCGCGCAAGTCCCGGCGTGGGCAGTGATTGCATCAGAACCGGGTTTTCAACTTCGCTTACCCGGTGGCGATCTTGAATTTCTACCGGCAAATTATCGTGTTTACGTAGAAATGTCTCAATGTCTTCCCAGTAAGAGACAAATTGGGGTTGCACAGAGCTGTAAAGTACTTGCAGGCGTTTATCTTGAACCACAATTGCCTTGCTGGTCAGCTGCGCCATTGCGCCGATCAATTCCTGCATCCCCTCATTCCGTGAGGAAATCTGGGTGAGTTGGCGGTAAATTTGTGTACCCCGCCGCTCCACCTGGCCTTTGAGATCGACCAGCAGGCTGACGATCTGTTTTTCAACCAGGCGTGGGCGAGCGCCTCCCGGCAGCATCAGCACTGGAATACCGTAAGCGTTTGCTTCGGCAATCGCGGTTGACGAAGGGTTATCGCTTAAAACCACCGCCGCCGCTTGATTATCAAAGGCCCAGCGGATGATCTCCACATCGGTAGATGTGCGGGAGAAGGTGGTTTCGCGGGGCGCAACCAATATCATTTCATCATTCTGTAGGTTTTTGGTGGATGTGCGATCATCTGGATAAATGACGGTTGTCCACGACACCACACGTTGAAGAAGACCGTCACCCGCGACTACGCGGGTGCCTAATGGGAGGGCTAGTTTTCTTATATCTTCTACAGTGACCTGGCGCGCTGGATCCGTCATAATTGCCTTCAGATATTCTGCACAATTACTTTACTTCAAATAAACTATTTTGTGCAGGTTGTCAATAAGGTTCAACGCCGGTTTCAAGAAATTGCTATCGTGGCGATTGCTCAGCTATCAGACGATTGTAATTACCTGCCCAATCTGCTTCTTTGCTAGTGAATTTTACCACCGTAATGTCGCTGACTTTGGGGAACAGCTTCGCCAGCAGGGCAGGTAAGTCTGCCCACCGATCCTGAATGATCATCGCCTGTAATTCATCTGCTATACGGCCGGCCCACGCCCACCGTTGGCGCAGTTCTTCAGCCTTCATATAGTAATCGCGGTTATCCCACACGCTGGCCGAACTTTCGATCCCCTCGTCCACTTTGCGAAGTGCGAAGATCAGTGTTGCTGCCATGTCGCGGGCTTCGTCATCTAAACCGGCTTTTACGCTCAAACGGCGCAGCATCTCGGCAGCAAGCCGCATTTGCTGGTTGCGCTGTTTGCCTGTGCTATCAGTATTGATTACCCGGCCCATGAAGTTAGCACTCCTGAAAATACAATAAGCTAAAGTAAATGCAGATACCCCGTGTCATGCCGCGGGACAGCTTGATTATGACAAAGCCTGCTGCTTTAGAAATTAGCTGCTGCTCGCGGGGCGAATCCCTTTGTAAATTTGTCGCCCGCTGATAGCGCCAAGGATAGTTTTAGCTGGCCGCGAAAGCCGCTCTGCAATCTCGTTTGGCGTCAGTGGTTGGTTAGAATTTGCGAGGAAAATCCTGAAGACGCTGTCAATGACCGAGGTTTGAGGGTTGATAAAATTCGGATCCTGCGCTGCAACCTGAATTTCTAATCCTAACTCATCCACCTGTGTTACTTCGCCCGTGTTCGGGTCAACATAATCTAGAAGTTGCTCTTGATCCTCGCTTTGCGAAAGGCGTTCGCGCTGCTCTGGTCCCAATTGACTCAGAATTTCGCGGCGTAAGTCTACGTCAGTGCGTTCAAACCAGTTGTAATCTATATGAAACGGCGTGTCCAGCGTAGGTTTGGCGAGAATGTTAGATTTTCCAATGGGTGACTGCATAAATTAAATCTTTCTCAGCTTCGATAGACTTAGCGCCCGCTC
>JACSRP010000087.1 GCA_014879665.1 Anaerolineae bacterium
GGAGTTCGCGTTCATCAAAAACGCCAGCTTCGCGGCTTTGCACGTCCAGCGCGCCGATGATCTGATCGCTAAATTGCAGCGGCAGCGCCATTTCAGCGCGGGTAGAGGGCAGCAGCGGATTAAAACGCCAGGGAATATCACCGGGGCTGGCGGTATCGTTAACCACTACTGGCTGGCCAGTCCCGGTCACAACGCCGATCACCGATGCCGAACCGACTGCCAGTTTATGCTGGCGATTCAGTAATTCGCGGCCTGCCTCGCCGGTGCTGTAAACCAGCACCGCGTTCTTGCCAACATCATCCAACAAGAACACCTGCGCGTGATAGAAATTGTATTCTACGGAGATGAGATTCAGCGCGCGGTTAAGGAGCTGATCAATATCGTAAACTGTCGCCGTTTCACGGCCAATACGGGCAGTAATATCCAGATTACGTTTGAAACGCTGCCCCTGCATTTCTAATTGTTCACGCAAACCGGCGGTTTGCTGTGCCAGCGCGCCAAAGGCACTGGCAAACTGGCCGATCTCATCACCGCTGGCCGCCGCCGACGGCACCACGCCGCGAGATACTTCCAGCGCCAGATCGTGAATGGGTTCAAGAAGATTACCGAGAACGGCATAGATGATGACGCAGAGCAGCGCGCCGATGAGCAGCGAAGAAAGGATAACCAGGGCGGTTTGGGGAACAGATTCGCTGAAAATGGCAGCGGGATCGAGCAAATAGAGATTGAATAAAGTCTGACTACTGCCCGGCAGCGAAACGAACACGCTGGAGGCAACATCTGATCCGACAGCATGTGCTGAAAGTTCAGCGCTATTTTGTGAAACAGCCGCGGCTAACTGCTGGCTAATATCACTTAACAGGACGGGCTGCCCCCGCCCGATGGCGTACAAATCAAGCTCGGCGCTGGCGGTATCCAGCAGGACGCGCCCTTCCATATCGGTCAAAATGAAGCGGCGACCGGGGAAGGCCGCCGCGTTGGCGGACAGATCTTGCACCATCTCGATAAGCGGACTGATCATCACGTCCACTTCAACCGCACCAGCGAGGTTAGTGGCGTCATTTTCAGCGGCCACTGACGACATGAAGCGGAAAAATGGCAGCAGCGTGCCAACACTCGATTCTGTGAAGTCAAGCTCGCCGCCCAATACAGTCCCAAACGGAGACATCAGCGACTGCTGCAACAAGCCGTCATCGTTGAGCGTATTCAAGCGAACGGCGCCATCGGTCATGGGGATGGTGCTGTCAATGTTGGTCACTTCTGACCATATGGAACCGGTATAGGTGATATAGCGCGCGCTGAGATAGGTGCCGATATTCTGTTCCAGCAGCGACGACATATCGCGGAGCAGGCGGCTTTGCGTATCGGCAATCGCCGCATTGGAGACAACGATCTGAGTATCGCGAGCAAATTCACGGGCGCTGCGACTTTCCGCCAGACCGCGGACATCAGAGATGATATTTTCCACCATCGTGTCCAGTCGAAGGCCAGCGTTCGCGAGCGTGTTTTGCTGAGCGCTCACCTGCCGGGCGTGGGCTTGCGATTGCAAATACAGGGCAAGCGTCACCCCGATCAGCAAAAATGTGACCATCACCACCGGTACCACAATACGCATAATGCGCCCGCGTAGTGAGGTTTGCCGCGCAGGCGACGGGTTGGTTTTCCCCTGCGTCATTTTTGCTCCAAAATACTCATCAAGATCGGCCTAAATACCCTCGGTAGAAGGTGCAGTCTCTGGCGGTTCGGGAACTGTGGCAACTTTACCGGAAGTGCCGGAAGCGGCATTTGCCGGCGTTTGCGAGTGCAGGCGGATGCTGACCTGCGGCGCGCCCAACGCCTGCCCGACTTCGCGCACGGCTGTTCGCAGGATGTCGTCCATTCCGGCGGAGGTGGTCAGGCGCGCGGCAATATTGTTCACCAAACGCTCGCGCTCGGTGGCGCGGCGGCTTTCGGCAAACAGGCGGGCATTTTCAAGGCTGACCGCCAGACGGTTGGCGAGTTCTTGCGCCAGATCGAGCTTAGCCTGCCCGAAACCTTCAGCGGGCACTTCCCATTCCACCGCGCCCATCACCTGATCGCGCAGGATGATCGGCACCGCTAAAGGAATGGTGTTGTGTTCAGTGGCTTCACCGAAAATGACGCGGCGTTCGGCCACTGCACGCGCGCGCATTCCCTGAACATCGCCAGCGCCAGCCTCTACAAAACCGGCAGTTTTCTCCAACTCACCAGTACGCTGATCGCGCATAAATTCGCCCCATGCGCGGCGGGTGGCTGCACGGTTGAGCGCCTCCAATTCATCGGCGCGGCGCGTATTTTCTTCATACAAGCGCGCATTTTGAATAGCGATGGCGATTTGTTCGGCCATGCTTTGGAGCACGGCGATCAGGTCATCATTGAATACTTCGGACTGCTTGCTTTGAACATCGAGCGCACCGATAACTTCATCGCCCACCTTCAGGGGAATGGCAAGCTCGGCGCGGGTTTCGGGGAGAAATTCATTGCGCCGGTGCACCTGACTGGTGGAGGTATCGCGGGCGAGAATTAACCTGCCCTGCTCAACCACCTGCCCGATCACGCTGACGCTGCCGACGACAAGACGATGGCCGCGCTGCAACAACTGCTTGCCAACTTCGCCAGTGCTGGCGCGCACTACAGCGCTGGTTTGATCATCATCAAGTAGGAAAATCTGAGCGTGGTAGATACCGTCAAAACGCTCAACGATGAGGTCAACTACACGGCTCAACATCTGTTCAAGATCACGCTCAGAAGCGGCGTAACGGGTAATGTCCTGCGTGGCCTCAATATCGCGGGTGCGGGTGGCAACGCGGGTTTCCAGCATATCCACGCGGGATTCATAAGAGAGGCGCAGCGCATCCACTGATTCTGCCAGCCTGCCAATTTCATCGCCCCGCCCGGTTTCAGGAATCAAGGCATCGAGATGGCCTGCAGAAACCGCTTCGGTTGCGCGGCGAATCCGGTTTAAGGCGGGTATCAACATCAGATGTATCAGCCCGGCAACCATCACGGCAATCACAGCGCCGCCAAGCAGCACTACGAAATTACGGGCGTTGAACAGCTCAGATGCCGCGGCCAATGGTTCGGCGGTAGGCAACTGCGCGATCAAAGCCAGAGGGGCGCCGCGAACCGGGGTGAAGAATCCTATAAACGGTGTGCCTTCAATCTCGAACTGTTGAACGCCAGTCGCGCCATTCAATGCCGCGTTGACGAGGGCGGACTGCCTACCGCCGGGGATCAGAAAGCGAGTTTCAGTGGGGCTAATGATGATGCCCTGCGCGCTTTCGAGATAACTGAAGCCTCTAAAGCCGTCTGCCGGAAATTGAAGGCCGGGATAAATAGCGCGCGGGTTGCTAATGCGCCCGATCAGGTAGCCCAACACGCGCCCATCGCGCCACTGTAGGGCAACTGAATATTCAAGGATGCCGATATTGTAGATTTGTGATACTGAAAGTGCGCGCATTTCACCGGCAAGCGCAGCCGCTTCGGCAGCGCGGAACGACAACGAACCTGCTTCGTTAACAGAGGCAATACCCAGCGAGGTGGAGAGCGAAGCATCTGCCAGCACATCACCCGCACGATTGACCAGACGGATGGTATCGAAGAGCGTGGTGGCAGGGTTCAACAGCACCTGATTGAACAGAGCTTGCACATCATCATCGCGCACAACGGGCAGATTGATATTGGTCTGCGTGCGGGTGCCGCCAATTAAGAGCGACTGCATGATGCGGACATATTCGGGGTTGGCAACAAAGACGTCAAGATTAACCTGCGCCTGCGCGATATTGCCGGAAATGATCGCGGACTGGCCGGTACCAGTTTGCGCGATAAATGCCTCTGCGCTATCCAGCGCCATAGTCGACTGCACGTTGCGGGTGATGAATGCCGCCGGAATAAGCAGCAAAAATAAGGCGCCCAGCAAGATGATTAAAATTTTTAACCAGAAAGGATATGCGCTAGCTTTGAACAGACGGTTCATGGGCATCTATCCATCATTATTCATCAGCATCGGAGGCCATCAGATGACCATTTGTTGAGCCGTTGGCGCTGGCATAACTACCATCGCTTGCAGGGGCGTGTGAAGATTCTATATGGGGGCGGATGGATACTCTGGTGTAGACTGCGCCAAGCGCCTCGTTGAAAGATGAAGCGGCACGCTCCAACAGCGCATCAATATCATTCGCCATCAACAACTGACCGGCAATTTCGCCAGCTTTACGTTCGCGGGCGGCCTGCGCCTGCGTTTGTTCGGATAGACGTACAGTATCCAACGCGAGACCAAGCTGCTCGCTGGCACTCTGAATCAAGGCAATTTCTTCAGGCGTAATTTCGTCGGCCTGCGCTAATTCGAACTCAATGGCGCCGATCACCTCGCCGCGCACACGTACCGGCACCGCGATGACGCGGGCGCTGTCGTCGTTGGCGACTTCATCTACGACGCGATTTTCACTGGCGGCAATCTTGAGCGCGGGGGTTAAGGCGGACGCCCCCTGCGTCATTTCACCGCTTTCAAAATCCATCGTGAGATCGTAAACGTCGCGGCGTGCAGACAGAGTTTGCGACCATGCGCCACGGGTTAACTGCCGGTTCAGACGTTCTACTTCGCGGGCTGAGGCGCGGGTTTCTTCCAACAGCTGTTGATTTTCGAGCAAGCGAATACCGGTCTGATCTGCCAGACGGGCATTATCAATAACCACGGCCAGTGTATCGGCCAGTGACTGGAAGATTGGCACTTCCTGCGGCAAGAAAGCATCTGCTTCGCGGCTTTGCAGGTCAAGCGCACCGATTACAGTGTCGCCCAGTTTCAACGGAAACGCGGCTTCGGCGGCGGTATCTGGCAAAATCACATTAGGCCGATGGACTAATTCGCCAGCGCGGGTTACGACAGGCTCTCCGGAAGATGTGACCTGACCGATTACGCTCTGACTGCCAACCATCAGGCTGTGTTTACGGGCTAAAAGCTGGAGTCCAGCCTCGCCGGTGCTGGCAGAAAGATTAGCCGCTGAGGTTTCCAGATCCACTAAAAAGACCTGCGCATGATAAATACTGGGGTAACTTTCGGTGATCAGTTGAATCGCGCTGTTCAATACATCATTGAGTGATGCCTGATGGGTGATGCGGCTGGCAATGTCGGTGGTGATGGTGGCGATACGCAGCTGAGAACGCACACCGCTGAGCAGATAGCTAAATTCAACGGAACGCAGCAACCGGCGGAAGAATACGCTGAGCAGTACAACTACTCCCAGCGAGATCACACCCAACCAGGCACCTACTACCGTAAGTGTTGGGGTAGTGTCTTCAGGCACAGGCACCAGATTGACATATAAAAACATGATTGCCGCAGAAATGCCCCATGAGACAAAGGTGGCGCGTTCGCTCAAATTAAGCGCAGTGGTCAGAATAAAGATGGCAAAAAGGACAACCGAACCGGTATAGCCTGCACCTAACCCACCAACGGCCATGAGCAGCGTAAGCACGATTGGCGCGTAGTATGCAAGGCGGATGCCCTGCCGCGTGCCGACGATGCCGACCATACCAAGCACGATCAGAATCAGCAGGGCGTAGCTGGCGAATACGCTTTCCCCACCACCACCCAGCAAGAAGCTGGGCTGGAGCAGGAAAATATCTATGGCGGTGAAGCCCACCATTCCGATCAAAAACAGGGTACATAATGCATAAACCAGCAGTGCCCGTTCACGGGCGACGGGGGTTGGATATTTATCCAGACGATAAATTTTCGCCAAAAACGCTCTCATGTCTCCGCCTCCGTCTCTGTCTCTGTAACCTGCAAGCGGACACGACCACGCCGGGCATTCAATGCCTGACCAAGTTCACGAACGGTTAGACTGAGCAGGTCGTCAATGGTGGTTGTGGTCTGGTAGCGGCCAACAATGGTGTTCAGCAGCGCTTCATTCCGGGCGATACGCTGAAGCTGTTCGGCGCGCGCACGGGTATCGTTATACAGGCGAATATTCTGAAGGCTGACGGCGATTTGCGCGCTAAGAATTGAGGCAGTTTCAATAGACTGGGCGGAGAATTTCTTATCGGCTGAATATAGGTCAAGCCCCAACGACCCGATGACCTCGCCATAAACCACCAGCGGAACGATCATCAAACCATAAATGCCGATACGGGCAAATAAGCTACGGGTATCTGGCGGCAGCATTTCAGCCTGCGCGACATCATCAATGACCAACGGTTGGTCAGGTGTTTTCAAAGCCAGTGTGAACAGGGGATTATCGTGCATGCTTAAGCGGGCACTAATCGAACCAGTATCCGGATACTCACTCACAACAACGCCTGTATCGCCATCAGGTTCAATGAGCACCACGCCCGCGTGGTCAACGCCAGCAACATGCGTCAAACGCTCCACCGCAAAGTTAAGCAGCCCGCGCTGATCGCTGAAGCTAGAAAGGCCAGTGGTGACGCTGTTCAAAATCTGAAGCAGCTGCACCTGCGATTCAAGGCGCGAAGCTGAAGCGCGAGCTGCATCCAACAGACGTCTGTTTTCAAAGATAATCGCAGCCTGATCGACCAGATTGCGCAGCGAGCGTAAACGAGCAGGCTCGGCTACTAAAGGATGCGGATGCGTAAGCGAGATCAAGCCGATCATCCGCTGATTAGTGACCAGCGGGGCAAAGATGGCGCTATGAACGCCCTGATCGATCAATCGTCTTTTTTCTTCGGGTTCAAGGAACTGATCGGTTTCGACCTCGGGGACTGCCAGCACTTCGACGGCAGCAATGGCATCACTGGCGGGGTACTCACTGATCCGCCGGGTGAAATTAACTGCTTTGAATTCTCCGTGTTCAATCTGCGCCAGAATTTGGAGCGCGCCGGCATCTTCAGTATCAACCAGCCCTAATTCAGCGTACATGAAGCCCGCGGACAAAAAGTTCACAAGGGCTTCAAGAATTTCAACGGGATCATGGCTGCCAAAAATTGTGCTAGAAGCATGATACTGCTGCTGCAAAAGATCAACAGAAGCAGTTGCCGGGGGCTGCGGGTTTAACATGCGACCACTCCGTTACGACCACCGCCCGACAGCGCGGGACGTTGGGCTATTTCCATTCCCAGACTTCTTCCCCAGCCAACAATTTACGAATCTGACCGGGAAAACGATCAGGATCGAGCGGTTTTCCAAGGAAACCATTGAATCCCGCCTTCTTTGCACGGCGCATTTGATCTTCGCTGGCTTCAGCCGTTACCGCAACCACGCAGGTTTCTTTCAACCGGGGGTTGCCGCGCAGTTTTTGCAAGGCTTGATAGCCATCTTCGTAAGGCAGGCGAATATCCATGAGGATCAAATCTACGCGGGGCAGTGTATCGGCAAACTGAACCACCTGCCAACCGGAGGTTTTCCATTCGCATTTTTGCACGCCCATAAACGCCAGCATGCGTGCAATCAACACAAAATTTGGCACATTATCTTCAACTACCAGCACATGGGCATCACGCGGATCTAATGGCGCGCCCGCTGCCGGCGAGTCATTCGCGTTGACCGATGCTTCAGTCATGAGGACTCCTAACTTTCTTCAGG
Source organism: Anaerolineae bacterium (assembly GCA_014879665.1). Lineage (GTDB taxonomy): Bacteria > Chloroflexota > Anaerolineae > Aggregatilineales > Phototrophicaceae > Flexifilum. The sequence goes on from JACSRP010000087.1 coordinate 7,556, forward strand.
TACGACATGATTTCACCGGGAAACCGATCAACATCTATCGGCTTACCGATGTAACCGTCACAACCGGCGTCAAGTGCGCGCCTGCGATCTGCTTCCATCACGTTTGCGGTCAGCGCCACGATGGGTACCTCACGCAGCGATTCATGATCGCGCAAACGCCGGGTCGCTTCCAACCCATCCATGCCGGGCATGCTTAGGTCAATCAATATTAAATCCGGCGGTGCAATGAGCGCGCGATTAATGCCATCCAGCGCACTTACGGCTTCTTCAAGTACAACGTTAAGGCCTACCGCCAGCAAAATACGACGAACCAGCGTCCGATTATCAGCATTATCTTCAATATAGAGGATGTGTGGTATTACAGGCATTAAGTTTTCCCCTGCCCGAACGAGCACACAAAATTACGCAACATTTTCAACCTTCCACTCGCTATCGCTGTACATGCCGCGTCGCATGGCTTGCGCCACACCCTTTGATCAAATTATATGGGCGGGATACGCTGGCGATTGTAAAGATAGGTGAGAATCTTGAAACTGTTGAGATTTTCTAATGAATCGACACCGGATTCATCGATCATGATGGCGAATCGCGGCTATAAATCCGCCGGGATTCTTACGCATGGTTTAGAAACCAGTGTTATGCTAATGGCCTGTGCTGATTGACAGAGAGGAAAAATTTCATGAGCAAAGAGTACAATTCCGCACCGGAAATGCAGATCGATCCGAACAAGAAGTACACAGCGCACTTCAAGACCAGCAAGGGTGATTTTGACATCGAGCTGTTTGCCAAAGAGGCGCCGGCAACCGTGAATAATTTTGTGTTTCTGGCACGCGATGGCTTCTACGATGGGATTCCATTTCACCGCGTGATCAACAACTTTATGATTCAGGGTGGCGACCCGACAGGCACCGGGCGCGGTGGGCCGGGCTATAAGTGGCCGGACGAGGCTTCGGCTTTGAAGCTGAAGCATGAAACTGGCGTGCTGAGCATGGCAAATGCCGGGCCAAACACCAACGGTTCGCAGTTTTTCATCACCCACGAGCCGCAGCC
>JACSRP010000075.1 GCA_014879665.1 Anaerolineae bacterium
TTCACACATCTAATGCCTAATCGTCGGAATGCCATTTACACATTCATCATCGTCTGTCTGCTTGGCGGGTTGCTAACCGGGCGGGCATTTTTCTTTAGCCTCTCATTTATTCTGGGGGTGCTGTTGATACTGGCGTTGATCTGGTCATGGTTTGCCGTTGCCCGTATCACAGTAAGCCGCAAAACACGAACCCGCCGTGCTCAGGTCGGGCGCACCTTAGGCGAAGTATTTCAGGTACGCAACAAAGCTTTCCTTCCCAAATTGTGGCTGGAAGTACAGGATTATTCTGATCTTCCCGGTCATCGGGTGTCACAGGTCATTCCGCTGCTTGGCGGGCGGGCTACATACCGCTGGTACGCTGATACCGAATGCATTGTGCGTGGTGAATTTACGCTTGGCCCGATGGGCATTGCCAGCGGCGATCCGTTCGGGTTATTCAACAAGGAACGGCGTACTAGCGGCGGTTTACACGTAATTGTGTATCCCCAAACGCTGCCCGTGTCTAAATTCGACAGTCCGGCCAACATGCTTTCCGGCGGGGAGCCACGCCGCCAGCGATCCCATACCATCACGACCAATGCCGCCGGCGTACGCGAATATGCGCCGGGGGACAGCTTCAATCGCATTCACTGGGCAAGCTCTGCTCGCAAAGATCGGCTGATGGTCAAAGAATTTGAAATTGACCCACTCACGGATGTCTGGCTTTTGCCCGATTTTTCAGCGCATACGCTGATTGAAGCGCCGGGGTTAATTCACGTCAATGGTGATGGTGCTGTGCTGCCTCGAAACGGCTCAATTCCGCAAAGCTCTGAAGAGTACACGGTCGTCATTGCAGCATCGCTGGCAAACTATTTTGTCGAGCAAAAACGCGCGCTCGGTTTCACAGCCTACGTCCCCCATCGTGAGGTTTATCAGCCTGAGCGCGGTCATCGCCAGCTTTTGCACATATTGGAAACCCTTGCTGTTGCCCGCAGCAAGTCGCCCTATACGCTGGCGGAAACGATGTCTCTGGAAACGCCGTATATGTCCCGCGGAACCACGGTCATTGCCATCACTGCATCGCTCGATCCAGCATGGATTTTTGAGCTTCAGGTGCTCGCTAAAAAAGGGATGCGCCCGATGGCGATTCTGCTCGATCCAACTACCTTCGGCGGCTATGGTGACGTTGATTCCGTCCGCTCAATGCTGCGTCTGGGCAAGGTACCATCGCTCACAATCAGTTATGGGGATGATCTCTCCGCCGCACTTAGCCAGAATTCAATCTAACTCTGTATTCATGGAAGCCACATGACCGTCTCGATTTCCAAAAATCGCAATAATACCTTCTTGTACTTAACTGTGTTTGTCAGCGGTATGGCAACGCTGGCTATTGAAATGAGCGCATCCCGGCTGTTGGGAAGCGTATTTGGCACCAGCAATCTGGTATGGGCTAATGTGATCGGCCTGATTCTGCTGTATCTCACCGCTGGTTATTTCATCGGCGGCCGCTGGGCAGACCGTTCGCCACATAAGCGCACGTTCTACGGTATTCTGGTCTGGGGCGCGTTTCTATGCGCGCTCATCCCGCTGCTGTCACGTCCGGTTTTGCGCGGCGCTGCCAATGCCTTTGTGAATGCCAATGTGGGCGTCTCTCTCGGCTCATTCGTAGTGGTCATCATCCTCTTTGCCATTCCTATCACCTTGCTCGGCACAGCTTCACCCTTCGCAATACGGTTGGCGGTTCAAGATGTCGCTACCACCGGGCGTACCACCGGGCGTATTAACGGTATCAGCACATTGGGAAGTCTGGTCGGCACTTTTCTACCTGTCCTGCTAATCATTCCTGAACTCGGCACATTCGCCACCTTCATCCTCTTCTCTGGCGCGCTCTACCTTGTGGCCTTCATCGGTCTTTTTCGGGAAATCGGCAAGCGTGCCCTTCCCTATCTACTCATGCCGTTGATCATTGCTATCCTGTCATGGCTCGTCATGTCTGGCGCTCTGCGCGACCCGTTGGCTAATGCCACACTGCTCTACGAAGACGAAAGCGCCTATAACTATATTCAGGTACAGGAAGACAATCATGGCAACCGCTATCTATATCTGAATGAGGGTCAGGGCGTACACAGCCAATGGCATCCAGATATTCTTGAAACCCGCCGCACATGGGATTTCTTCCTAACCGGCCCCTATTTCAACGCGGCGCCTTATTCGCCAGCTGACGTGCAGGCCGCGGCGATTATTGGGCTGGCTGCCGGAACTATTGCACGGCAATATACCCATGTCTATCCGGGTATTCCGCTTGATGGTATCGAAATTGATCCGGCGATCATCAGGGCGGGCGAATTGTTTTTTGATATGAACCCATCAGCGATGCCCAATTTAACTGTATACGCGGAAGATGGCCGCTTCGCGCTCAATCACCTCAACCGTCAGTACAGTATGATCGGCATAGACGCCTATCGCCCTCCATATATCCCCTGGCATCTGACCACTGTCCAATTCTTTGAAGAAGTTCGTGATCATCTAACCGAAGATGGCACCGTCGTCATCAATGTAGGCCGTACTCAGGAAGATCGTCGTCTTGTAGATGCGCTAACCGCGACGCTTCTTCAAGTATTCCCATCCGTTCACGGGATGGATGTGCCGCTGTCCTTCAACACTATACTGGTAGCAACCAATCAGCCTACAACCGAACAGAATTTACTCGACAACCTGAATGCCCTACCGGCTGATGCTGATTCACTGCTGCGCAGCACATTGGCGCTGGGCGTCGAAACGCTTGTCCCCGTCACTGCCTCAAGCACGATATTCACCGATGACCGCGCGCCTGTAGAAACACTGGTTGATTCGCTGGTACTTAACTTCTTGCTTGGCGGTGGCGCGGAACAGCTTCAAGGGAATAACTAATTGTGCCGTCAAATACTGCCGCAGCATCGCATCCTGATCATGGCGTAAAACCCGCAAAGCTTTGGGCAGGTCGGCTCGCTCAATGCGTCATCACCCTGCTCTTTCCAGTACTGCTGGTGCTGCTGGCAGTACGCCTAGTTATGACACCGCTGTTCTTGCAGGTTGAATATCAACGTCCCGGTTTCCCGGAAGATTATTACGGATTCTCTACTGAAGATCGCCTGCATTATGGGCCAACCGCCATCGAGTATCTGCTCAGTTCCGCCGATATTTCTCTGCTTGCCGACCTGAGTTTTTCCGATGGGGGTACGCTCTATAACATCCGCGAGTTAGGCCACATGCGCGATGTCAAAATCGTGACACAGGCTGCTTTTACGTTCGGCCTGTTCGGGGCAGTTCTATTTGTGCTATGCACGCTCTATTTGTATCGAACGCAGCGCGATCTGCTGCTTGCCGCAGTTGCGCGCGGCGCATGGCTTACCGTTGGGCTGATCGTCGCCATTGTGATCGGCGCAGTTGTGGCGTGGGATGCCTTCTTCACGCTCTTTCATAATCTTTTCTTTACCAGCGGCACGTGGCAGTTTGCTTACTCAGATACTCTGATCCGGCTGTTTCCGGAACAGTTCTGGTTCGATGCGGCCATCGTGATCGGCGGAATTACTTTCACTGGATCGCTTATCCCGCTGCTGCTCATCTGGCTAATTTCTCGAAATCAGTCTGGCTAAACCGCAGAATTACACTGTAAGATCATTACATTCTTCATTTTGACGCCTACGCTTTTACTGCTATCTTTAATCGCGGAGGAATGAGTGAATACCGGATCCCGCGTGAGCATTTCTCGATCATTGGCAAAATGGATTACCCCCGGCATCGGCATCAAACGCTGGATTTTGCTGCTGGCGCTTGGCATTTCCATCACCGCCATCGGCTTTGCATTCTTTGTGCTCAATCTTATCGTCTCGCAAAATACTGTGTATCAACCGGCCAATTGGCTGCTGCCAGTCATCGCAATTACGCTCGGCCTAATTCTGATCAGCGTGTCACTTTTCGGCTATGCCAGATGGCTGCTGATGCCCTACCGCAAAAACCAAACCGCCGGAATCATAGATACAGCCTACACCTATAACCGGCGGCAAAAAGGGGTGAAGGTAGTAGCCATCGGCGGCGGCACTGGCCTCCCCTCAATTTTGCGCGCGCTGAAGCCTTACACATCAAACATTACCGCTATTGTCACCGTCGCTGATGACGGCGGAAGTTCGGGAAAATTAAGACGCGAATTGGGAGTTCTACCCCCCGGAGATTTACGCAATAATATCGCTGCGCTGGCCGATGACGAAAGCCTGATGACGCAGTTGTTTCAACATCGTTTTAACCGGGGCGATCTTGGCGGGCATGCCTTCGGCAATCTGTTTATTAGCGCACTCGCCAGCGTCACCGGCAGCCTCGAATCTGCGCTGATCGAAACTGCGCGCGTGCTGAATATTCAAGGCCGAGTATTTCCGGCAACGATGGATGAAGTTGACCTTGTGGCGCGCGTGTATACTGGTGGTAAGGAAGTGACTATACGCGGTGAATCGGCGATCACTGCCGCACGCGGGCGCATCGAAGACATTTATCTCACGCCCAAAGATGTCACAGCCTTCTCCGGAAGCGTAGATGCTATACTCAATGCTGATATTGTCGCGATTGGTCCCGGCAGTTTATTCACCAGCATTTTGCCCAATCTATTAGTGCCGGGTATACATAACGCGCTTCGCACAACCAGAGCACTGCGGATTTATGTCTGTAATATCGCCACCCAACCCGGAGAAACCGAGCAGTTTTCGGTCGCAGATCACGTACTGGCGCTTGAGCAATATCTGGGACGCGGTATGATCGAGGTAATTCTGGCAAATAATGCCTATCCAAAGGAAAATGCTGGCAAAAACACTTTTTATGTCATGCCTATTCCGCAAGATCACGAAATTTTGCAGCGTTACGAAGTTTGGATGACCGACCTTGTGGATGAACAGCGCCCGTGGCGGCATGACCCGGAAAAATTAGCACAGGTCCTGCTGCAACACCGTCAGGCAAATAAGCAAAACGGCAGCGATCAAAAAGAATTAGATTCTCTGATAAAAACTTAATTCAATGGTATCGCAACCAATAGTAAAGCCTGAAAAAGGAGTAACCCTATGGCTATTCGCGTTGGTATTAACGGTTTTGGTCGCATCGGTCGTCTGGTTTCGCGCGTGCTGCGTGAGTATTATCCCGGCGAAATTGACATCGTTGCATTCAACGATCTTGGTGACATTGACACAATGGCGCATCTGTTCAAGTACGACTCGACCTACGGCCCCTATAAAGGCACAGTCGAGAAGCGTGATGGCGCATTGGTCATTGATGGCGACGAACTGAAGGTGTTCTCGCAGAAAGACCCCGCGCTAATTCCGTGGGGAGAGGTTGGCGCAGACATCGTAATCGAAAGTACCGGGCGCTTCACCGACCGTGAAGGCGCATCCAAGCATTTTCAGGGTGGCGCGAAGAAAGTCATCATCAGCGCCCCCGCAAAAGGTGAAGACATCACCCTTTGCCTCGGCGTTAACGAAGATAAGTATGACCCGGCAGCACACAATATTATCTCCAATGCATCCTGTACCACGAACTGTCTTGCGCCTGCCGCCAAGGTTGTGAACGATAACTTCGGCATCGTTCGTGCGTTGATGACTACCATCCACGCTTACACCAACGATCAGGTCTTGCAGGATCAGCCGCACAAAGACCTGCGCCGCGCCCGCGCTGCCGCGCAAAACATCATCCCGACCACCACCGGCGCAGCAAAAGCCGTCGCGCTGGTCATCCCCGAACTCAAAGGTAAATTTGACGGGCTGGCTTTCCGCGTACCTACCCCTACAGTTTCGATTGTGGATTTCGTCGCTGTGCTCGAAAAACCGACCACCACCGAAGAACTTTTGGAAGCTATGGACGCTGCTAGTAAAAGCGACCGCTTGAATGGCATCCTCGGCGTGTCTTACGAGCCGCTGGTATCCAAAGATTTTCAGGGTGACAGCCGTTCCAGCATCATTGACGCTGGTTCAACACAGGTCATGGACGGCACGCTGGCGAAAGTGGTCACCTGGTATGACAACGAGTGGGGTTATTCCTGCCGCACTGCCGACCTCACCAAGCTCATCGGCAGTAAGCTCTAACGCGCTTGTAAGCAGTCGAAGCGGCGATTCTTTCGCCGCTTTTCTTTTCTAGTAGCAGCAAAGCGAGAAAAGTGATGAATAAGAAAACCATCCGTGATGTTGATTTATCTGGCAAGCGGGTGCTGGTGCGCGTAGATTTCAATGTGCCCATCGAAGACGGTCAAATTACCGACGATACTCGCATCCGCGCAGAAATTCCGAATCTCAAGGCGATTCTGGCGCAAAACCCGCGCTCGGTCATCCTGATGTCCCACTTAGGCCGCCCTAAAGGTGGCCCCGACCCGAAATATTCACTTGCGCCGGTTGTGCCTGAACTGTCTAAACAACTGGGTGTACCCGTTGCCTTCAGTCCGGCAACCGTTGGCGCTGAGGCTGAAGCAGCAGTCAACAGCCTACCGCAAGGCGGTGTCCTCCTTCTTGAAAATACCCGTTTCTTCCCCGGTGAAGAGAAGAACGATCCCGATTTAGCGAAGCAGTTAGCGGCATTGGGCGATATTTTCGTCAATGATGCTTTCGGTTCCGCGCATCGCGCTCATTCCTCAACTGCTGGCGTAACCGGCTATCTGCCAGCGGTGGCCGGCTTGCTGATGGAGAAAGAGATCAACTACCTCGCCAGCGCCATCGAAAAACCGGTGCGTCCGTTCGCAGCCATCCTCGGCGGCGCGAAAGTATCCGACAAGATCGCCGTAATTGACGCGCTGCTGGACAAGGTAGATGTGCTGATCATCGGCGGCGGCATGGCGAACACGTTCCTCAAGGCGCAGGGCATTGATGTTGGCGCTTCGCTGGCTGAGGATGACAAGTTGGATATTGCCCGCGACTTGCTCAAAAAAGGTGGCGATAAGCTGGTGCTGCCTGTTGATGTCGTACTAGGGGATAAATTCGCCGATGACTCCGCCACACAGGTGGTTGATGTTGGCGCACCCATCCCTGACGATTGGAAAATCTACGATATCGGCCCCGAATCTATCATGCGCTTCACTGAAAAGCTGAAACCCTGCAAAACCGTCGTGTGGAACGGCCCGATGGGTGTATTCGAAAAAACACCCTTTGCAGAGGGTACCAATGCCATCGCCCGTGTCCTGACCGAACTTTCTGACGCTGGAGCAACGACCATCGTTGGCGGCGGCGATTCGGCGGCGGCAGTTGAGCAGTCAGGACTCGCAGATAAAATCACCCATATCTCCACCGGCGGCGGCGCGAGCCTTGAAATGCTCGAAGGCAAAGCCCTCCCCGGCGTAGATGTGCTGCAAAACAAATAACAACTACGCTGCACTGATCGCAATATTTCGGACGGGCGAGCCAGCGGCTTGCCCGTCCGAAATATTGCCTAGCCTAACGCCGTTCGGGCAGCATAGTTTGACAGGCTTCCTCAAAACAGCGGCTGCATTCCACTCTCATTCGGCGCTGGCGGCGGTGTCAATCCAAGATGTTCATAGGCCAGCGACGTCGCCTCACGGCCTCGTGGAGTGCGCTTGATGAATCCTAGCTGCATCAGGAAGGGTTCATAAACATCTTCTATAGTCGAAGGATCCTCGCTGGTCGAAGCGGCAATGGTCGGCAGGCCAACTGGTCCCCCGCCATACTTCTCAATGATCGTGAGCAGTATCCGGCGGTCAATTTCATCCAGTCCAAGATAGTCAATTTCCAGCAGTTCCAGCGCTTCGCCAGCGACTGGCCCGGTGATCACCCCGTCAGCGCGGGTCTGCGCATAATCGCGCACCCGCCGCAGCAGACGCAGCGAAACTCGCGGCGTTCCCCGCGCGCGCCGTGCAATCTCGATGGTGCCTTCTGGCGTGATCTCGATTTTTAACATTCCAGCAGCGCGGCGAATGATGAATTCCATTGCCTCAAGATCGTAATAATCCATACGAAAACGCGCGCCGAAACGATCACGCAAAGGGCCAGCCAACAGCGCAAGCTGCGTAGTTGCCCCGATCACCGTAAATCGTGGCAGTTTGAGCCGGACGTTCTTCGCCGCAGGGCCTTTGCCAATCACGATATCCAGCGCGAAATCTTCCATTGCCGGATACAGCACTTCTTCAACCGCCCTGCCCAACCGGTGTATTTCATCAATGAACAGAATATCATTCTGCTTCATATGCGTCAGAATCGCCGCCAGATCGCCCGCCCGCTCAATAGATGGCCCCGCCGTAATGCGGATATTCGATCCCATCTCATTGGCGATAACATGTGCCAGTGAGGTCTTTCCCAATCCCGGCGGGCCGTAAAACAACGTGTGATCAATCGGTTCCGAGCGCATCTTCGCGGCATCAATGATGATCCGCAAATTTTCACGAACGCGGCTCTGCCCCACAATTTCGTCCAGATAGCGCGGCCTTAGCGCCACATTGTCGCGGTCGTCGCCCTGACTTTTGCCGCTGATCAGGCGTCCATCATCGGACATGCCTGTTCCTCTCCCAATAACCGATTAAATGTTCTAACCTCAAGTATAGCTTAAGCGCCGTTCACCGTAAAAGCCCACTTTGACAGTATAATTTCAGCCGCGTACAATCACCAGCAA
>JACSRP010000160.1 GCA_014879665.1 Anaerolineae bacterium
CGGTCCGGTGTGCTTCTTCGGCGGTCAAACGCCGGATTTTCGCAATCTCAAACATACCACAAATGCCCCTGTTGATCCCAATACTTACTTAAAACCAACTATAGCTAAACCATCATCGCTCATCACTGCTTTTACCTTTTAACGCTCTTTTCCTCATCCCTCACAAGGAGTCCTATCATGTTGAACTGGTTATCCGAACGCTTGCGTCCCCGTCAGTCTCGCCCTCATGCGCCCATCATTCCGGCGCTTGCCGCCCATCACGGCCCCTTCGGCCTCGATCAGCCCGGAATCTACGATCAAGCCGGGCACATCTACGCACAATCGCCGTGGGTCTATGTCGCCGTGAACCGTATCGCTGAAGCTGCCGCGCTGGTTCCCCTGAATATCACAGTTCACGGTTCGGCAGCATCCGCCCTGAACGATCATCCCCTCCAGCGTCTTTTGAACGCGCCCAATTACTTTTTAAGTCGCTTTGAACTGCTGGAACAGACCGTCGGTACTTTAGAACTATACGGGAACGCCTACTGGTATCTGGCTGGCGATCAGCGCGGGCGTCCTGTGGAAATCTGGCCGCTTCAGCCGGATCGCATGCGTATCGTGCCCGATCCCGAACGCTTCGTGCGCGGCTATGTTTATGAGTTGGACGGCCAGCGCATCCCCCTCGAACCTGCCGAGATCGTCCATTTCAAGCGCTGGCATCCCGCCAATGATTTTTACGGCCTCTCCGCTTTGCAGGCTGCGCGCCTTGCCATCATTGGCGATCAGGCGATGGCCAGTTGGAATCACGCCGCCTTCGGGCAGGATCGCGGAATTCCCGCCGGCATGGTCGTGGTCAAAGATTTCATCTCCGATGCCGATTTTGAGCGTCTTAAGCGTGATTGGCGCACGACTTATGGCGGTGGTGAACGCCGTACCGCCTTCCTGCGCGGGCAGGGCGTTGAATGGCAGAATATCGGCCTCAGCCATCAAGACCTCGATTTTTTGCAGGGTCGAGCCGCAAACCGCGATGAAATTCTCAATGTTTTCGGCGTGCCTATCGGTATGCTCAGCGAAAATGCCACCGAAGCTAACGCCAAAGTAGCCGAGCGCCTGTTCATCGAGCGCACGCTCTGGCCGAAGCTCACCCGCATCGCCGCCAAAATCACGCAAGATTTACTCCCCTTCTGGCCCGGCAGCTATACCGCCTCGTTTGAAGATATTCGCCCCACCGATATGCAGGCGCGTCTGGACGAAATTCGTACCGCCTCCGCTGCCCTCAGTATCAATGAAATTCGTGATCGCTATTACCACCTGCCGCCGGTTGCATGGGGCGCGCATCCCCCCGCCTTCACCCCCGATCCACCCTCAAACGACTCATCCCTCTAGTTTTGCGCCACATCATCGGGCGGCGGAAAAATATGCCGCCCGATCCCCCTCCAACCCAACCCCTTCCCTCAACCCTTAACTTTTCCCTATCTTTTGTGTATTTTGTCCCCGAAATATCGTGACATTTATACAACGTTTCTGAAACATGTCGTGTTATGGTTGGCTTAGTAATATTCATATCATGAATGTATCCATGCCCATCAATATCGTCTGGGAAGATGACGAAAAGAGCATTCTCCGCATGAGTTACAGCGGAAAATGGACGCTCAAAGAATTTGATCAGAGCATTCAAGAGGCGCTAGCTTTATATCGCTCTGTCTCTCACGATATTGACCTGATCATTGATACCCGAAGCAATCAAACCAATATACTCAATACCATTTCTTCGATGGCGCGTATGGAAAGCGAAGTGCTCCCTAACCATCGTTCCGTCACCGTCATAGGTGTAAATCCGATGCTGCGCGCAGCCGCCGGCATCGGCTCTCGCATCGCCCCCCGTCTCAATAAAAACCTCAGTTTTGCCGCCACCATCGAAGAAGCCCACGCCCATATCTTGCAGATGCGCGCGCGCCGCAGCGCCAACCTCCCTATAATTTGTGAGTGAATGTCCACCCTCCCGCCTCTGTGGCGCTCCTGGCGGTTTATCCCCAAACATACTGCTAGAAAAGATCGTCGGGAATAGCCCTGGCAGCTTCTTTTTAGCGCTCAGCCGGCGGTTCAAACTGTTGATTACTCCGCCGTTCTGAATATTCCTCTAAGCTTTCGCCTTCTTCTGGCATCACCCGCAAGCTCGCTGCTTTCGGCGCAGCGATCAACTGCGATGCGTAAATGCCGCGATGCCCAGACGCCAGATAGGCCGTGAAACAGGCAATCGCTACCATGATCAAGGCATTCCCGCCAAATAATTCCACACCCATCATCACGCAGGCCAGCGGTGTATTGCTGGCTCCCGCAAAAACTGCCACAAACCCAAGCGATGCCAGAAACCCTTGATCTACCCCCAACACTGGCGCCAGTGTTGCGCCCAGCGTAGAGCCAATCACAAAAAGCGGCGTGACTTCTCCGCCAATGAAGCCTGCGCCCAGCGTCACCGCTGTGAGGATCAGCTTGAGCAAAAATGCCAGCGTGGGTACTGGCAGCCCTTCAACGCTCATCGTGATCAAATCGTCACTTAAGCCGTTGTAGATTGTCGCCTTGAAAAGCAGCGTTAGCCCTACCACAACCACACCACCAGCAACCAGCCGTAGGGGAGGATACGGAATCCACCGCCGCGAAAGCCGCTTCACAAAGTGAATGCCCTCAATGAACAACAAACTGGTCAGCCCGAAGGCGATTCCCGCAATCACCACTTTGACCAGCAGCAGCGGATCGTCTGGCGCTGGCATTAATACGGGGTGATGCGCATGACTGACGCCTAAGGTTCGTACCACCCAGTCGCCAACCACTGCCGCCGAGAAACACGGCACAATCGCATCGTAGCGAATTCCCCCGGCGCGGCGCACTTCCAACCCGAACAGGAAACCGGCAGCGGGCGTGCCAAAAACTGAAGCGAAACCGCCGCTAATACCCGCCATAATCATTAAACGACGGTCAATCCCCGTCAAACCCAGCGTTCGCCGCAGGGTATCCGCCAGCGCCGTTCCCATTTGCACAGCGGTCCCCTCACGCCCGGCAGAACCACCAAATAAATGGGTGATTAGCGTGCCAATCAACACCAGCGGGGCCATACGCAGGGGAACATCCTGATAGGGTGAATTTTCTTCAGCATTAGCCGCCTCAACCACCAAATTACTACCCCGCGCCGCCGTGCCGCTAAACCGGAGATATATCCAGCCCAGCACGAAACCTGCTGCCGGCAGCAAAAGGATGAGCAGCGGGTTTCCAATGCGTATTCTGGTCACTTCGGCCAGAAGCACCAGAAACAGCGCTGAAGCAAGACCGGCGCAAATGCCTACCAGCCCGCCCAGCAGAAGCCATTTGCCCACGCCGCGCAAAAACAGCAGATGATCGCGCAGATCAAAGTTATTCCGCTGAAACCACCAGTTGTGCCAATTACGAAACTGCTCTTTGGCGGTTTCGATATTGTGAATTAAGGTCATGGGTTCCCTCAAGACCGCCAGATAAAATAAAAAAAATGGCTTCTACCCATGATTACTATCGGGTAGAAGCCATCAACCATTCAAGGTGTAACGCGAGCCTCATCGCGGGGTGGTTTAATTCCCAAAATAAGTATAATACACAACACAACTCAGTGTAAAGCAGCGCCCAGTTTAGCCGACGCCTCACTTTCGCTTTATAATGCGGAACCATCCTCTATCGAGAGACAAGCACCCTGTTACGCGGGTAGAAGTAGGCCGTTATCGCCTTACAAAATCGTATCATCGCTATCCTCCATTATGCCGCCCCGCCTACGGTTGGCGGCGTCGAAAGCGTGATTGCGCATCATGCCCTCGAATTGATGAAACTAGGCGCTCAGGTACGAGTGATCGCCGGCAGCGGCGGCACGTTTGACCCGTGCATTGAAACCCGCATTTACCCGCTGGTTGGCTCCAAACACCCCGATATTCTGGCGGCGAAAAAGACGCTGGACGCCGGGCAAATTCCTGAAAACTTTGACTGGCTGGCTGGGCAAATTGCAGCGCAGCTTCGGGAAGCGACGGCGGGCTGCGACATTTTGATCGTTCACAATGCCCACACCATGAACAAGAATTTGCCGCTGACGGCTGCTTTACGCACGCTGACCGATGAAGGCGGCCTCCGGATGATGGCATGGGTGCATGATCTGGCGTGGACAAATGAGCAGTATCTCGATGAGCTGCATGAAGGCGATCCCTGGGCACTGCTGAAACAGGCATGGCCGAACACCCGTTACGTCACCATTTCTGAGGCGCGGCAGGCAGAACTTGCCGGGCTGACCGGTTTGCCGCCAGAACAGATCGAGATCATCACTGCAGGGCTGGACCTGCCGGCCTTCTTAAATTGGGGGCAGGATATGATCCGCGCTGCCGGGCAGCTTTCGCTGCTGGATGCAGATCGCATCTTGATCACCCCCGCCCGCTTAACCCGCCGTAAAAACATTGAGCTGGCGCTGCATGTGCTGGCCGCCTTACGCCAGCGCACAGGCGAAGATGATCGCCTGATCGTGACCGGGCCGCCGGGGCCGCACAACCCGCAAAATATGGGTTATCTGGGCGATCTGCTGGCGCTGCGCCATGCACTACGCTTAGACAGCGCCGCACATTTCTTGTATGAGCTTGGCGGCGAAACGCCATTTATCCCTGATGATGCGCTGATGGCAAATTTATTCGGGCTGGCCGATGGGCTGCTGTTTCCCAGCACGCAGGAAGGGTTTGGCATCCCCATCCTTGAAGCCGGGCTGGCGCGCCTGCCGATCTTTTGCAGCGATCTGCCGCCTTTTCGCGAAACTGCGGGGGAAGACGCGCTCTATTTCCTGCCGTCGGGCACGCCGCCAGAAGCCATCGCCGCGGATATTCAAATGGCGCTGGCCGATTCGCCGGTTTCCCGCCTGCGCCGGCGTGTGCGCCAGCATTACCGCTGGGATAGCATCATCCGCAGCCGCTTAATTCCCCTGTTATCTGAAGGAACATTTGAATGACCGATCATAAATACACCATTTTGCTGGTGCTGGACAGCGACGCATCCACCCCGGAAGCATGGATCAATTTTGCGCAGAAGGTGGCACCGGAAGGCCAGCCCTACGAAATTTTGATTCGCGGTATGGTCACGGTGATCGAAGAAGAATCGCTTAGCGTGGGCGCAAAACCAGCGCAAATCTGGCGCGATCAGCTCACCACGGCGGCTCAAATCAACGCCGAAGTGGAGGATGCGGTTCGCGCCTACGTGGATTATCAACCGGCCTTGCGCGCTTTTGATGAAGCCCGCGAAAAGCAGGCTGACCTGATCATCTTTGAATGGCGCGGCCCGCTGACTCTTACCGGCGGCATTTATACCGATGCGCTGCTGGCTGGCGCGCCTACCGATGTCATTTTGCTGACCGCGCCGCCTCCGGCAAGCCATTTGCCGGTGCTGCTTTCACTGCGCGGCGGCCCGAATATCACGCTGGGCATTCGCGCCGCAAAGTCGCTGTCGAGTGAGAGCGCGATCACCCTGTATCACGCTGCCGACAGCCAGCGGCATACGCCCTATCTGGAATATATCAAGCGGGCAGAGCCAAATATCAAGCGGGCGGTCACGGCGGTGACTGACATTGCCGATGGCATTGTGGGGGAACTGCATGGTCACAGCGCGGTGGTTCTGGGTGCGGCGCTTAGAGGCGTGACTCTCGATCAAACCCCGCGAGATTCGTTGATTGCGCAGGTGTATGAGCGTGCCACGGTGCCGATTGCGCTGGTGCGCGCCTATCACCCCGAAGCGCTGGAATTTCATATGCCGTATATCGCTGGCAGCGCCGACGAACCCTCAAAGAAAGTGGATCGCTGGTTCGCTGAGAACACCTTTCACAGCCGCGAATTTTCAGACCTGAAATCGCTGGTTGAGATGAAAGAAAAGCAGGGGCTTTCGATCAGCATCGGGCTGCCGGCGCTGAATGAAGAAGAAACCGTCGAAAATGTGATCATGACGCTGAAGCGGGCGCTGATGGATGAAGTGCCGCTGGTGGATGAATTTGTGCTGATTGACAGCAATTCTACCGATAACACCGCGGCCATCGCTGAAAGCTGCGGCATTCCCGTATACCGCCATATGGACATTCTGACGGATATGGGCAGCCGCGTGGGCAAAGGCGAGGCGCTCTGGAAAAGCCTGCACGCGCTCAAAGGGGATATCATCGCGTGGGTGGATACCGACATCACCAACATTCACCCGCGCTTCATCTACGGGATCATCGGCCCGCTGCTCAAATATCCGCATCTGCAATTTGTGAAGGGCTTCTACCAGCGCCCGATTAAGGTGGGCGAAAAGCTGCAAGCCTACGGGGGCGGCCGCGTGACGGAACTGGTTGCCCGCCCGATGTTGAACCTGTTCTATCCTGAACTTTCAGGCTTCATTCAGCCGCTTTCTGGCGAATATGCGGGGCGGCGTTCAGCGCTGGAGAAGATTCCCTTCTTCACCGGCTACGGCGTGGAAACCGGCATGCTCATTGACCTGCTGGATACGGCGGGGCTGGAAGGCGTGTCGCAAAGCGATCTGGAAGTGCGCGTGCATCATAACCAGCCGCTGGAAGGTTTAAGCCGGATGTCGTTTGCCATTCTTCAGGTGTTCATGGATCGGCTGGGCGAGCGTTTTGAGATTGACCTGATGAGCCACGCCAACCGCAGTATGAAGATGATTTTGCAGGAACCGGAGCGTTTTGCGCTGGAACTGAACGAGATTGGCGACTACGAGCGCCCGCCGATGATCTCGCTGCCGCAGTACCGGGCAAAGCGGGAAGCAGTGATGGCGAATGACTAAAGCGACTGCTAACACCGTTGTAGGCGAGGGGGGCTTATTACACGGGTGCAGAGGAATTGTGTGGATTGAAGCGGCTTGACTGATTTTTGTCGGCGGGCTGATCGGTGGCGGACATGGGCAAATAAAAAGAAAAGGTTGTCCCACTGCCCTGTTCGCTTTTCACCTCAATTTTTCCGCCGTGCAGCTCAATGATCTCTTTGCTGATCGGCAGGCCTAGCCCGGTTCCCTCAATCTTGCTTTGCACGCGGTAGAATGGCTGAAAGAGGTAGGGCAAATGCTCTTGAGCGATGCCGATTCCGGTGTCTTGCACTTCTACAACGGAGTATTCCTGCCCATGGCTGTTGAGGGTAAATGAGCGAACGATAATTTTTCCTTCGGGCGGCGTATAGTTAATGGCGTTGGTGACGAGATTGGTGATGACTTGAATGATACGATCTCCATCCACTTCGACCAGAATCGGTTTGTCAGGAAGATCCGTTACGAGGGACTGCCGCTTGCGGTCTGCTTCGGGTATCTGGACGGTCACGCTGCGCTTGATGAGCAGTTGTAAGGGGACGGGATGCTTGTCGAGATGAATCATGCCGCGCTCGAAACGGGTCACATCCAACAGCCCTTCGACCAGCCCGCGCATGCGGTCGGTGACATCATCAAGCACGGATAAATGCTGCTCAAGGCGTTCGGGCTGTTTACGCAGCAAATATAGGCGGGTTTTGAGATTGGTGATCGGGGTGCGCAGTTCGTGGCTGGCATAGGCAACAAAACGGGTTCTTTGTGCTTGAAGTTCCTGCTCGCGGCTGATATCGCGGATGACGGATACCGCGCCGGCTAGCGATCCATTCGGGTGCTTGACGGCGGAAACATTGATCACGGCGTCCAAAATTGAGCCATTTTTGTGCTTAAACTTAACCTCACTGTAAAACTTGCCTTCGCGCTGCAAGGTTTGCAGCAGCGCCTGCAGGCGATAGGTATAGCCTTCATGAGACATGCCCAGCGGGCGCATCAACTCTTCCTGTTCCGCCAATTCTTCGGTGCTAAAGCCTAGAAGGTCGTTTAACGCAAGGTTGGTGTAGCGAATATTCACATCATCGCCAGTAAATTCGGCGTAGATTACCCCTTCGACCATCGCATCGAGGATACTCTGAAGCTGTGCGCGGCCATTCACCAACTCGGCGGTACGCTCGGCTACGCGGGCTTCAAGCTGCGCCGCCTGCTCGCGCAAATTGTCATAAAGGCGGGCGTTGCGCAGCGCCACCGCCGTTGAAACGGCGAACGCCTGCAAACGCTCTACATCGAGATTGGTGAAAGCGTTGGTTGAGGCGCTGTCTACAATTAGGAAGCCAAACAGCGTTTGCCCGTCAAAGATTGGCGTGCCGAGAAATGAGCCAATCCAATAAGGCGTGACCTTATCAACCCACCCCTCAAAATTCCGCACATCGGGAATGTTGAGGGGGCGGCGGGTTTTGATCATCTCCTGTAAATTACTGGTTTCCGAAATCTTAAAGCGGGTGTTCAAGATTTGTTCGTCGCTGGCATAGGCTTTATAACCCCGCAGCCGTACGACGTAGGCGGTATCCTCTTCAATCAGCATTACATTGGCCGCGTCGGGGTGTACGATTTTATAGACTTCGTCCAGAATCTGGTCGAGGACTTCTTCCAACTCCAGCGATTGGGCTACTGCGGCGGCAGTATTTCGCAGCGCCTGAGCCAGACGGCGCTGTTCTTCGGCGTCCTGCTCGGCGCGCAAGCGGTTGCTGTTGTCAAAGACCGTAGTATGCAGCAGGCTTACGCCGTCAATTTCAACGCGATCATTGAATAGATTCACGGCTCGCAGCATGCCAGAAGCCAACTGCTGGCGGTAATTCAGGGCGGCGCTTGCTTCTGAAGAGATTGGCTCGTCACCGGTCACTGTCAAATCAAACAGGTGTTTCTGCTGAAGCGCTTCCAGCGGGTATCCGTAAAACTCAACGGCGGCAATATTGGCATCTGTGATCAGCCCTGATACCGGATCAACCAGCAGCTGCGGCACACGGCCACGGGTGAAGGTTTGCGTCCAGCGATATTCGCTGCGGGCTAAATCGCGCTGTGCGGCCTGCCGATCCAGCATATGCGCGACACGCCGCATCAAGGCCGCGGCAATTACGGGCTGCGCGGCATAGTCATCGGCGCCGGCATTTAATGCCTGTTCGACAGCCTGATCATTTTCAGGGATCAGCGCCAATATGGGTAGATTTTCCTGTTGGGGAAAGGCGCGTAAATGGGCGATAAATTCGCGGGCGGGGATGTCTATTTGCGCGAGGGCGAGAAGTGCCAGATCAATGCCTTCGCCAGCCGCGTCTACTGCTGATGCTGAAGGGAAGTCGGCCACTATCATGCCACCCGCTTCAAGAAGACGGGCGAGATGCTGCCGTTCTGCAGACACGGGGACAACCAGTAAAATTTTGGCCGGACGGTTTAAAGGCATTGCAACCCGCCGTAAGTTCTAAAAAATTTATATCTCTCAGATTATCACGGTAATGCCACGTCAGGGCAATAATATAGTGTTGAGAGATTCGGGGGAGAGAAAGGGCGCACAGATGAGCGCGCCCTACAAGCCTCTTTTATAGAGATAGGCGCGCCTTTAGCCGTAGGTTTGCATGAATTTGGCGATGCGCTCCAGCGCCAGCAGGATATTTTCGGTGCTGTTGGCGTAGCTGGCGCGGGCAAAACCAGAACCGCTGCGGCCAAAGGCGCTGCCCGGAACCATGACCACCCGCGCTTCCATGAGCAGACGCTCGCAAAATTCTTCATCGCTCATACCGGTGGCGGCAACCGAGGGGAAGGCATAGAACGCGCCGCGCGGCTCAAAGCAGGTTAGGCCAAGCTGATTGAAGCCATCTACGATCAGGCGGCGGCGGCTGTCGTACTGCTGGCGCATGTATTCCACCACTTCATCGCCGTTGTACAACGCTTCCAGCGCGGCGGCCTGCCCCATCGTGGGCGCAGACATGATCAAATACTGGTGCAGCTTACGCATCGCCTCCAGCAGTTCGTTGGGGGCCATGACATAGCCGATACGCCAGCCGGTCATGGCAAAGCTTTTGCTCATGCCGCTCATGATGATGGTGCGCTCGCGCATATTCGGCAGCGAGGCGAAATTAACGTGTTCAGCGCCGTAGACCAGCCGTTCGTAAATTTCGTCGCTCAATACCAGCAGATCGTGCTTTTCAGCTACGGCGGCGATGCCAAGCATGTAATCGCGGCTGAGCACAACGCCGGTGGGATTGTTGGGATAGTTGATGAGGATGGCTTTGGTGCGCGGGGTCACGGCGGCTTCCAGCGCTGCCCCGGTGACCTGAAAACCGGTGTCAACAGAAGTGTCTACGATAACCGGCACGCCGCCCGCCATCTCGACGGCGGCGGCATTGGCGACGAAACAGGGCTGAACGACCAGGACTTCATCGCCGGGGTTGAGGATGGCTTTGAGGGCAAGCCAGAGTGCTTCGCTGACGCCAACGGTCACCAGTATTTCGCGTTCGGGATCGTATACCATGCCGTAGAGACGCTTCACGTAATCAGAAATGGCGCGGCGCAGTTCCAGCGTGCCAGAGTTCGAGGTATAGGAGGTATTCCCGGCCAGCGTGGACTCGATGCCTTTTTGCATGATGCGTTCGGGCGTCACAAAGTTCGGCTCGCCGATGCCCAGCGTGACTACGTCGTCCATGGTGGCGGCGATGTCGAAGTAACGGCGAATACCAGACGGTTTAAGGTTTTGCACACTCTCTGAGACGAACGACCTCATGGTAAGCATCCTGAGTCTATGATAGACGGGCAGTTTGCCCATTATGCTGAAAAGGCGGGAAAATCTCTAGGGGGTGGGTGAAAAGGGCGGATGGGCGGGGTGGGGAAATTTCAGAGAGCCAACCTGATCTCGAACTTTTGAGCTAGAATAAGCATATGGGACGGTGAGCGAGAGACAGTTGTGGACGGTATACAAGTTCAGGATGCGGGGCTTCTGGTCGTATTTGGCGTGTGCGGCCTGTGTATCGTGACGCTGGGGGTGCTGGCGGCGATCTTCTTCGTATTTGCGCGTTTTGCGGGAAAAGACATCACCTCGTTTTTCGCGGAACTGCTGCGCGGCGAGAGCCAGGCAAGCAAGACGCCGCCGCCGATGCCAGCGGCCAAACCGAATTTCAAAGCGACCAGCGCCCCGGCGGATTTTGATGTGCTGGTCAATCAGAAGATGATGCAGCGGGGGCAGCCGGCTGCTTACAGCGCGCAAACCTCGCCGCCCAACCAGCCACCGGCCAACGCGCCGCCATCATCATTCAGCGGCTATCCCGCGCCGGGCGGAAGCGCCACAGCGCCGACACGTTCAGCGCCGTCTAAACTTGACCCGATGGCGAAGCCGGTTTTCGATGAACCGGATGACCCGTTCTCGCAGTCTTACCCGCAGTCGCCGGGGGTGCCGCCGCATCCGGGAAATGCCGGAGCCGGGGATATATTCGGTGACATAGGCGACGATATAGGGTTTTGAGCCACGATCAGACGTGGGGCGGGAATGGGCGAACGAATATAAAAGAGCGCAGCACGTGAAGGGCGCAGCGTGCTGCGCCCCTACGGGGTTTGTTTATGAGGTGGAGGTTTCGCTGGTGGCCAGGCTTGCCAACTCTTGATCAATGGCATTGATGAAGGCATCAATCGGCTGTGCGCCAATCAGGATGCGCCCGTTGATGAAGAAGGTGGGCGTGCCGGTCATGGGCGTGGATGATCCGTCCTCATAATCGGCCATCACTTCCTGCAAATGCACCTGATCGTCGAGGCAGGTGGTGAAGGTTTCCAGATCAAGCTCAAGATCGGCAGCGTATTCGATGAATCTTTCGCGGGTCAGCACTTGATCCACGTATATGCGGTCATGGAAAGGCCAGAAGGCGCCCTGATCATCGGCACATTCAGCGGCCAGCGCCGCGGTGAGCGAATCAGGTGAGAGGATGGGATAATCGCGGTAGACGAAACGAATTTGCCCCTCGTAGCGTTCCAGCAGCGGGGTCAGGGTCTGTTCATGAAAGCGCTTGCAATAGCCGCAGCGGAAATCGGCAAACTCGATCATGACGATGGGCGCGTCTTCGGGGCCAATGGCCGGATTACCGGCAGGCTGGATGTCATAGCGGGTGTTCGGGTCAAGCGTTGGCCTTGGCGTGGGGCCTGCGGCAACGCTGGTGGGCACCGAGGCGGCGAAGGTGGAGACCGCCGCGCTGAGCAGGGCTTCATTTTCGGCTTGATTGTTTGCGGAAAACCGGTCATAGCCGAGAAAGCCAACCAGCAGACCGATGACGAAGAAAGACAGGCCGATCAACACGTAGTTGACGGTTGACCGCTTGATGTGAACCAACTCATCTTCAACAGAATAATCTTGTGGGGGCGCCTCATTTTCCGGGGGGGTGATGGGCGCTGTGGGTGTACCGGTCAACGTAGAATCCATTTCATAACTGAACAACAACGTGAGCTGATCATACCATATTCACCCGAACATTTTCTGAGTTTTCAGATAGAGTTTTGGGGGCGGGAAAGCGTGGATGTTCGCGGGGTTGAAGTGAAGAAATCCCCGTTTTACGCGGATGCCCGATGGGGGCGCCCCTACAAGCCTGTTTTTACGCTGGTGAGGGGTGAAGAGCATAAACGAAAGGTTAGTAATCTATAAGAGCCTAAGTTCTGGGCGCGGGGAATTCGTGTAGAATGAAGATTACGTCTATTACAAGCGTGGGGTGTTTGCCTTTGTCAAATTTGCTGGACGGCCTGATCGTGAAGGATCAAAGTGGTTTCTTTGTCGTGGAAACCGCCGATGGCGCGCGCTATACCTGCCGCCTGCGAGGGCGCTTGATGGAAGAAGCTCAAAGCAGCGATATTGCTGCCATCGGGGATCGTGTTCGTTTCAGCCTGAATGATGATGGCACCGGCTCAATTGAAGAAATTGAGGAACGCAGCAGCGTGGTTTCGCGGGCGCTGCGAACCGCGGGGGTTCGCGGGGCAGGCTCGCCGGAACGCGAGGCGGTGATCATCGCTAACGCGGATCAGGCGCTGTTGGTGTTTGCGGCGGCGCAGCCAGACCCCAACCCGCGCATGATTGACCGCTTCATCGTGATGGGCGAAAAGGGGGGCCTCGATATTTTCCTTGTGATTAATAAAACTGATCTTGAAAAAAAGCATGATGCACACGGGCTGATGGCGGTTTACGAGCGCATTGGCTATAGAGTGTTGTATACCAGCGCCGTTGAGGGCGAGGGGTTGGATACGCTGCGAGACTGCCTGCGCGATAAAATTTCGGTATTCACGGGGCCATCAGGCGTGGGGAAAACCAGCCTGCTGAACCGGGTGCAGGAAGGGCTTGGGCGGGCGGTCAAGGGAGTCAGCCGCTATCATTTAGAAGGGCAGCACACGACTCGCGACAGCGAACTGGTCAAACTGGCATTTGGCGGCTATCTGGCGGATACGCCGGGAATGCGCAACCTGAGCATCTGGGATGTGGAGCCGGAAGAACTGGATGGCTATTTCCGCGAGATAGCGGCAATCGTGCAAGACTGCCGTTTTGCCGATTGTATGCACCGCAGCGAGCCGGGCTGCGCAGTACGCGCGGCGGTGGAAGCTGGCGAAATTGCCAGATCACGTTATAACAGCTATCTGGCGCTGCGAGAGGAAATCGAAGCAGCATACGCTCTGTAGAGGAGATGCCATTGTCTACATCGCTGGTCGGGCGTAAGCTCGG
This sequence comes from Anaerolineae bacterium, assembly GCA_014879665.1. GTDB lineage: Bacteria > Chloroflexota > Anaerolineae > Aggregatilineales > Phototrophicaceae > Flexifilum. The sequence goes on from JACSRP010000160.1 coordinate 13,535, forward strand.
CAAATACATGATCGTTGAAATGGTTGGCAGAGGCGGCATGGCGACGGTTTATAAGGGCTTGCAGCCCGAAGTAGATCGTTTTGTCGCCATCAAGGTCCTGCCGCCGCATCCCGGACAGGACAGCGCCAACATCGAGCGTTTTCGCCAGGAAGCGCGCACTATTGCCCGCTTGCAGCACCCGCATATTGTGCCACTGTACGATTACGGCAGTGAAGGCGACATTTTATTTCTGATCACGCCATTCATTGACGGCGGCACGCTGAATGAGCGCATCCGCCGCGGCGCTTTGCAGGCCGGGGAAGTGGAGCGGCTGATCACGCAAATTGCCGGGGCGCTGGATTATGCGCACCGGCAGGGCGTGGTGCATCGGGATATCAAGCCGGATAATATTCTGATTGACCGCGAAGGCCACGCGCTGCTAGGCGATTTTGGCATCGCTAAAATGCTGGAAACCACGACGCCGGGCATCACCGGCACGGGGGGATTGATCGGCACACCCGCCTATATGTCGCCGGAACAGGCGCAGGGATTACCTGTAGACGGGCGCTCGGATATTTATTCGTTAGGCGTGGTGGTCTTTGAAATGCTGACGGGCAGACAGCCTTATCGCGATGAAACGGCGATGCAGGTGGTCATGAAGCATATCAACGCGCCGCCGCCTGCTTTGAGCGAAGCCGTTGAAAACGCTTCACCAGAGATGGATGAAGTGCTGCGGACGGCGATGGCGAAAAAGTCAGACAGCCGTTATGAAACTGCGGCGGATTTTGTGGCGGCTTTTCATGCCGCCGCGGATGGACACGAACCGCTAAAGACGATTGCGCTTAGCCCCGAACAGGCGGCAGTGGTCATGGCTTCCAAAAGCACGCCCTCGCCCAAACCCACCGCGGCGCTGCCGGGAACAGTAGACAGCGGATCGCCGTTCCCCCAAACTTCAACGCCGACACCTTCACAGACGATTGTGGTGAAGCAGGGCGGGCTAAGCAACCCGCTGGTGCTGCTCGGGGGCTTTGCGATCATTGCGGTGCTGGTGGTGGTGGTCACGCAGATTCTGAGCCAGCCTCAAAGCAATATAACGGGGACACCGGCGGCTGCGGCCAGCATTCAGGCAGGGGTGACGGCCACGCTGCCATCGCCTACCGCCCGCGCCACCGCCCGGCCTTCTTCGGGCAACGCCTTTTTCAGCAGCAGCAACGCGCCGGGCGACAGCGTGAATTTACGGGTGGACAGCCTTCCCGCGCCGGGAGAGAATCAGCGGTTGATGGCATGGCTGGTCAATTCAGAAACCGGCGCTACGACTTCTCTGGGCACACTTTCCCGCGATCCGCTGGGCAGCGCCCTGCTGACTCACACCGATGCAGACGGCGTATTTTTGCCGGGCGCGTTCAACGTCATTTTAGTGACGATGGAAGATAGGCAAAGCACCCTGCCAGAAGGACAGATCGTTTACAGCGGCCATGTGCCGGAACAGGTGAACAGCGCGCTGGAGGCATTGTTGATCAATGCATCTATTCCGGCAGGCGACGACAAACCGGCCTATGAGGGAAGCCTTCTCAGCGGGCTGCTGGCTGAAGCGCAGATCGCGCGGAATCATGCTGGACTGGCCGCGGGGGCCTCTTCTGCCGGGTCAATGCACACGCATAACGAACATACGATCAACATTTTGAACGGCACGAATGTAGACTATAACGACAGCGGCAGCGGCGACAATCCAGGGCGCGGCTATGGGCTGGCTTTCTTCCTTGACCGGATTAACGCGGCGCTGAACGAGGCGATCACCGCGCCGGATGCGGATTCTATGCTTCAGGGGCAAATTGAGCTGATCCGCGTGTGCATCAATAACGCGACTCTGTGGTGGGATCAGGTGATCGATCTGGAGATGCAATTTCTAAGGGCGGAGTCGCTGGATGGCCTGCAAGCCGATCTTGCGCTTTCTACGGAGCTTGCCAATTTTCTCGTTTCTGGCAACGATCTGAACGACAGCGGGGTCATTGAACCATTTGAGGGCGAATGCGGCCTAGAGCAGATTGCCGAATACGGGATCGCGGTGGGCAATATGGCGCTGCGTAATGAAGCGATCACTTTGCCGGAGCTGGCGCTTGCGGAAATGGGCGAGGCGGAGGTGGTGGCGACGACTGCCCCACCAGCGCCCTACAATCCCGGCACCGGGAATTGAGGGTTTGAACCGCCAAGGGGAAGCATTGCTGGAGGCTGAAGCCAACCGGCTCATAGGTGTGTTTAATGCGTAAAGAGTCCTTCTCGCTGTTCGCTCTCTCTGCGTTGTTGATTTTACTGGCGGCCTGTGCGAGCGCGGGCGGGCCGACGCCAAACCCGAATGTACGAAATTTACGCCCTACGCTGGAAGCGCCGGCTTATATGCAAAGCGCCGCGCTGATCACGCCTGAAAATATTGCGTCGGTGCAGCTATTGGGGCGGCTGGATCAGCCGGAGACGCCAAGCACGCTGTTCGCGCATACGGTTTCCCCGGATGGCACGCGGCTGGTGGGGCTGAACAACGAGGAAATTCTCGCGTGGGATTTACTGACCGGAGAATTAGTCTTTCACACTGCGCGGCTGGATGCGGTGAACGCCTTTTACTCGCCGGACAAGACCGAGATTTATACCATCACCGCGGCGGGACAGGTGGTGATTTACGATGCCGACAGCGGCGCGGAACGCAGCGCCATGCAGGTGCATGATCACTATAACAACGTGCTGGCCTATGATCCGTTTACAGGGCGCGCGGCTTTTGCCGGAGACGATGGCACAATCCGGGTGTGGGATTTGCTGGAACGGCAGGCGCTGGCAGAGATCAACGCCCATTCTGGCAGCATCAGTACGCTGGCATTTTCGGCGGACGGGGCGCGGCTGGCAAGCGCGGGGATAGATAACCGGGCGCGGCTGTGGGACTGGCAGGAACGGGCGCTGCTTGGCGAGTTGAATCTCGAAAACTTACCGGTCAATCGCATGCAGTTTTCGCCTGATGGCGCGCAGGTGGCGCTTGGCAGCCAGAGCGATGTGCGCTTGTGGTCAACGGTAGATGCTTCGCTTACGCGGCGGCTGGCTGCGCCTGCTGGCGGCGCGGGGCAGGTGCTGTATTCGCCGTCGGGGCGCTATCTGGCGGCGGGGAGCGCGGCGGGCGGGTTACAGGTCTGGAATCCGGTTTCGACGGTGGAGATTGGCTTACTGCCCCTGAGCGGCGCGCAGCTTTCCGCTGATTTTGCGCCTGAAGGCGATCTGCTGGTGGCCTCCACGCTTGGAGAAGGCGCGGCGGTGTTCAACCTGCCGGACGCAGAAGGCGGGCAAATTCCGCGGGGCGAACTTTCGCTGCCGGGCAGCACTATCTTCGCGGTGGAGTGGACTGACGACAGCCGCTTGATTCTGCTGTTTGATGCGGGCGGGCAGGTGTACGTGATGGGGGTGGGGGAAGGAAGTGGGGGTGAGGTTTTTCAAGAAGGCCGCACCTTGTAACCCCTTCTCCGCCGTGAAAATGAGCAGGCTATGCAAGCGCGCCTTCAATCACCTTGATTGCTTCGGCTACACCATCTTCCTGTTTTAACTTTTCGGCCAGCGCCAGCGCGTTCGCTTTCATGGGTTGATCCGTCGTGATGTGATGGATGACCGCCGCGAGGTTTTCGATATTCAGCTTGTGCCGCCGGATCGGCCTGCCGCCAACGCCTAATTCGTGAATACGCCGCCCCCAAAACGGCTGATCGGCCATGTGCGCCACGACGCTGGAAGGCACGCCGGAATAGAGTGCCGCCGCGGTGGTGCCGGCCCCGCCGTGATGAATGATGCCGGCCATGCGCGGAAAGAGCCAGTCATGGGGCGCAAAATCCAGCACGAAAACATCTTCCGGCACGTTCGCGCTTTGCAGCCCCGCCCACCCACTGTGAATGATGCCGCGCCGCCCCGCACGCTGAAGCGCCGCGATCATGATCTCTGTTGTGGCTTCAGGGTTTTTGTTAGACATACTGCCGAAACCGATATAGACCGGCGGCTCGCCTGCGTCTAGAAAGTCACGCAAGGCGGCTGGTGGCTGCCAGACGGGATGTGGGGCTATCCAGTAACCGGTGACGTGAAGCTGATGTCCCCAATCGCCCGGATGGGGCATGACGAGAGGGCTGACTCCGTAAAGCACGGGGGTATTGTGGTTCAGTTCATGGGTGTATTGGCGGAATGTTTGCGCTTTTAGGCCGAGCGACTGGCGAAAGCGGTTGACCGTATCTTTGAAAACCCAGTGGGTGAAATATTGGGCGATACTGCCGGCGACGCGGTTCAGGAAGATATTCGCGCCGGAGATCATGGGGATCATGGTGGCTGCGGGGTTCGAGGTCGGGTTCAGCGGGGCGAACAGCGCGAGTATGTGTTTCTGCCCGGACTTCTCAGCGGCTGCCTGCGCGATGCCAAACGATGTGAGGCCGCTGACGATCAGATCGGCACCGGCAACCGCCGCCAGCAGATCATCAGAGAAGGACGCGCCCACGGCGTTGATCATGCGGCGCATGTTGCGGCCTTCTTCCATAGAACTGCGGCTTTCTTCGATCCATGCTTTGCCGGCGTCGCTGTTCATCAAGGCGCGCATATCGGTTTGGATGCGCGCATAGGGAATGCCCACCGCTTCCACCATGGCCTGAAAATCGGAAGCGGCGGCGATAGAGACGCTGTGGCCGGCGGATTGCAGCCCTTTTGCGAGGGCAAGCAGCGGCTGTACGTCGCCGCGCGAGCCGAAGCCGATCAGGACGATGTTCATAGAGCGCATTGATTCTCCAAAAGCCGCCATATTTTTGAGAAATGAGGCCGTTAGACGGGCGCTTTGACGATCAGCGTGAACAGCGCGTACAGCGAAAGCCCGCCGACGAAAAAGAGCGCTGCTAAGCTTGGCTCGCCGTCGCGGTTGGCTTCAGGGATGATGCTCTGGGTTACGGTGGTGATCAGGAAACCAGAGGCTACGGCGATCAGGATTAGCCGAACGTCGAGCGATTGATTACGGAATACCAGAAAACCGAGCAGCGCACCACCCATCAGGGCTATCGTGAAGATCAGCATAAGAATACGCCGGAAGCGAAGCGACTGACCGCTGCGTTTTGCCATGGCAATGGTGACCAGCGCCAATGGTGCGGTGCTGATGGCGATGCTGAGCGCCAGCACCAGCCCGGTCCCCAGCGTCAGGCTGGAGCCAAGCCCGATGACCACACCGTCAATGGCCATATCCACGATGATGCCGATGTAAAGTGCCGTCGAAACCACGGCCAATTCTGCCGATTGGGCTGCCGCCTTCCGGGAAGCCATGTAATCCATGATTACGAAACAAGCGCCGCCGAAGAAGAAGCCGACGATGACCAGCGTTGAAGATTCAGAGCGCACCGCTGGCGGCATGAGGCTGAAGGCAACCAGCGCCGTGAGGACTCCCGCTGCAAATTGCAAGGCGCGGCTGATGATGCGGTTCGGCACGTCCACCTTTTCGGCAATGAATGCGCCGAGGACGGTTAAAAATGCGGCGATGGCGCTGATGATGATGACGAGGATGAAATCGTTCATGAATGACTCGATGGGTGAATAGCTGCTTCCGAGTTTTTAGGGTGTAGATTGGCAATGATAACGATGTTTGCTGTGTGACTGCGATCACCATCAGAGGCGATCACGCGGATCGCCTCTGATGGTGACGTTTTGTGATCTCGCCTCTCACCACAATCACAGGATCGGGTTAAGAGGGGTTGATTTCCGGCGGACACGGCATGCCGCATCCCTACAAATACGCCTTTATCCGCTGACCGGATAGCCCGGCCCCAGCGGGATATTCAGCACGAACCAGATGATGAAGAGGATGATCCAGGCCACCGCGATGATCAGGGTGTACGGGACCATCAAGGCGATGATCGTGCCGATGCCCGCGTCTTTTTGATACCTTTGGGCGACCGTAATCATAAATGGCAGATAAACCATCAGCGGGGTGACCACGTTCAGCGGTGAGTCGCCAATACGATAGGCGGCCAGCACGGTTTGCGGGGTCACACCCAGGCGCATGAAGAGCGGCACGAAGATGGGCGCAAAAATGGCCCATTTTGGCAGCGAGCCGGGAATGATCACGTCCAGCAGCATGATCACGATGATCATGCCGATCATCAAGGGCAGCGCGCCAAAGCCGGACTGCTCCAGTAATTCCGCGAGTACGACGGCAATCACGCTGGGCATATTGCTGTAGTTGAAGTAAGCGATGAACTGGCTGATCATCAGCAGCATGAAGACCAGACCGGCAAGACTGGCGAAGGTCTTGGTCACAGCCTTGATCACGTCGTTGCTGCTGCTGATGGTTTTAGCGCCGATTCCGTAAGCGATACCGGAGATCAGGAAAATCAGCGTGATGATGAAGATCAGGCTGTCCATGAACGGGGTTGCGCCAAGAATTTCGCCGGTTACGGGATGGCGCAGCGGCGCGCCTTCAGGCGCGGTCAGCAGCACAATCAAGCCGATGAAAGCTAATGTGGCAAGTCCTGCAAATTTCAGCCCGCGGCCTTCACCCGCCGGCGCTTCTGCTTCCTGAGTATCGCCTTCGCCGCCTTCAGGAACGTACTTACCCAAACGGGGTTCAATGATACGATCGGTGATCAGCGCGGCGACCACGCTGATGATGAAGGCAGAGGCCACCGAGAAGTAGAAGTTTGAAAGGACGGTGATCGGCTGGCCGCCTGCCAGCGCAATAGCTTCGTTGGTCACTTCGGTGAGCATGGCATCCAGCGGCGCGATCAGCAGGTTGACCGCGAAGATCGCGCCGACACCGCCGTAAGCAGCCGCCAGACCGACCAGCGGATGCCGCTTGACGCTCAAGAAAGCCGCCGCGCCTAAAGGCACGAGGATTAGATAACCGGCGTCGGTGGCCACGCTGGAAAGCACGCCGACGAAGATGATGATGAACGAGAGCATTCCGCGCGGAGATACCGCTACCAGCTTGCGGATGAGCGCGGCCATCAGACCCGTTTCTTCGGCTACGCCCGCGCCCATCATGGCGACAAAAACCACCGCCACGACGCTGAAGCCAGCGAAATTCGGAAGGAACGAGGTGAAGATGAAGCGGATGCCTTCGGTGGTCAGCAGGCTGTTAATGGTGATCGTGTTTTCACGAATCTCATACTGCACATCGCTTGGCGAGGTGGAAAGCCCTTCAATGGGATACGCCGTATCCTCATAAAAATTCGGGGTAACCTCTGTGGGTATTGGTACTGCAATTTCTTCGGTGACGCTGACTCCTGCTAGAAACAGGATGTGTGAAAGGATGACGACTCCGATGATCAGGTACAGGAACATCAGCACCGGATGCGGCACTTTATTCCCGACCTTTTCGATACCTCCTAGAAGGCGCTGCATGAGACTTTGTTTCTCACCCGGCGCTGTGCTTGCGGTCATGGCTTAGCCTTTCAATCAAGATAGAAATTCAACAATGAAACCCGCTAGTTCCTGGCTAGTCCCCGCAAATACTCGACCAGCAGCCGTACACCAACGCCCGTTCCGCGTGCCGATTCATACGGCTTTGCGGGGCTGTTCGTCCATGCTGAACCGGCGATATCCAGATGGGCGAATGGATAATCGCCGACGAAGGCGGCAAGGAACGTTGCCGCAGTGATTGAACCGGCGGGGCGGCCAGCCATATTCTTCAGGTCGGCAACCTCGCTCTTGACCATTTGATGATACTCGTCCCACATGGGCAGCGCCCATACCCGCTCGCCGCTGACTTCACCGGCTTTGCTGAGCCGATCCAGCAGCGCCTGATCGGTGCCCATGATGCCGGTGGTGCGCATGCCCAGGGCGATGATGATCGCGCCGGTGAGCGTGGAAACTTCGACGATGGCGGCAGGATTATAGCGCTGCGCGTAAAAAAGCGCGTCGGAAAGGATGATGCGGCCTTCGGCGTCGGTGTTCAGCACTTCAACGGTCTTGCCGCTGAGGGTGGTGACGATGTCGCCGGGGCGGTATGAGTCGCCGCTGGGCATGTTTTCGGCTGAAGCAACCAGCCCGACCACATGCAGCGGTAGGTTCAGTTCGGCCACCACCTGCATCGCGCCGAAAACGGCGGCAGAGCCGGCCATATCTGACTTCATGGTTTCCATGGCATCGGCTGGCTTCAGGGAGAGGCCGCCGGAGTCAAAGGTCAAGCCTTTGCCGACCAGACAGATGGTGGGGGTGCCGGCGCTCGCCTGACCGTGCTCCATGATCATGAAGCTCGGTTCGTTCACTGAACCTTTGCCTACTGCCAAAATGCCGCCGAAACCCTGTTCGGTGAGCTGCGCTTTGTTGAATACGGTCACTTTCAGGCCGGTGCGTTGGCCAAGAGCCACCGCTTCATCGCCCAACTTTTCGGGGGTTAGCGAATAGCCGGGGCTGTTGACCAGATCGCGGGCATAAGTTACGCCGCGCCCGATAATCTGGCCGAGGCGCGCGCCACTGCTGATGATCTCATCGTTTTCAGGCTGGGCGAAAACAGCCGCTTTGGTCACTTCAAAGGTCTGGGCGGTGTGCAGGTTGGTGCGGTAGCGCCAGAAGCGGTACGCGCCCATCTCCATGCCTTCGGCGAAAGCATCGGCTGCGTCAAACAGGCTGATCGGCGGCATGCCCTGCACGCCAATGGTGAACTCGGCGACCTGTAAAGCGCGCGCCTCTTGAACCGCCAGCGCGCCGACATGCCGAAAGCGCTCAATATCGGCCTTGTCTACGCTGCCTAAGCCAAGCAGCAGCAGGCGGCGCGGGCCAAGTGGGGCCGGTGGGTAGAGGAGCACTTTCTGATTGGCGGTCCCGCGAAAATCTTCGGCGGGCAGCAAATGGGCTATTTCGGGGGGCAGCGGGTTTCCTTCAAACACGCACAGCACGCCCAACTCGGCCACTTCGTGAAGCATATTTCCTATTTTGACACTGATTTCCATAGCTGTATCCCTTCAGGTGAATTTTGCGAATTAACCTCGTGCTAAGTGACTCATTTCTTCAAGATAAACTATCACTGTCTCAATGCCCCTATGGAACATTTCGATGCTGAAGCGTTCGTTTGGCGAATGCAGCCCATCATCATCCAGCCCGAAACCCATTAAAATGACGGGAATGTGCATCAGCGCGGCAATTTCAGCGACAATCGGAATACTGCCGCCGCCGCGGGTGAAGATCGGCGTGGCTCCCCATCCGATTTCGTAAGCGCGGGACGCTGCTGCCATTTCAGGACTATCGAAGGAGAACAGCGCCGCTTTGCCGGTGGTCAGCAGTTTGACTTCTACAGTCACCGTTGGCGGGGTGATCGACTCGATATAAGCCTTCATCAACTCGAAAATCTTGTGCGGGTCTTGATTGCCGACCAGCCGCGAACTCATCTTGGCGCCAGCTTTGGCGGGGATGATGGTTTTGGGGCCGGGGCCAGCCCAACCGCTCCAGATTCCGTTCACATCCAGCGTGGGGCGGGCTGAAATGCGCTCGCGGATGTTGTATTTGGCGTCGCCCCACACCGCGGGAACACCGGTAGACTGCTTGTACTGTTCTTCGCTCAAATCAGTTTTGGCGATCATCGCCCGTTCTTCGACGGTCAGCGGCACTACGTCATCGTAGAAGCCGGGGATGGCAATTGTGTTGTCGGGGTTGTAGAGCTTGTGGATGATCTCCACCAGCGCCAGCGCCGGATTGTGCGCTGCGCCGCCCCATAACCCGCTGTGCAGATCGTCGGTTGGCCCCTGCACTTCAATTTCGATGTAGGTCATTCCGCGCAGGCTGTGCAAAATGGCCGGTTCGTCTATTGAGCGCATGGAGGTATCGCTGATCACGCAGACATCGGCGCGCAGCAGATCAAGATGCTGTTCGATGAAAGGCAGCAGGTTCGGCGAGGAAACTTCTTCTTCGCCCTCAAGCAGAATTTTGACGTTAACCGGCGCCGCGCCTGCCGTTTTTAGATAGGACTCCAGCGCCTTGATGTGAATGAAAAGCTGGCCTTTGTCGTCGGTGGCGCCGCGCGCGTAAATTTTGCCGTCTTTCTCGACAGGCTCGAAGGGATTGGTTTCCCAACCGTCGGCCATTTCGGCAGGCACCACGTCGTAATGCCCGTAAACCAGCACCGTTGGCTTGTCTGGCCCGGCGCCCAACCACTCGCCATAAACTACGGGGTGGCCTGCGGTCTCCATCACCTGCACATTTTGCAGGCCAAGATCGCGCAGGTGGGCCTCCAGCCACACGGCCATGCGGCGAATATCGGGGGCATAGGCCGGGTCTGCGCTCAAGCTGGGAATACGCAGCATTTCATGAAGCTGCTGGCGGAAAAGTTCGGCATTTTCGCGCGAATACTGGCGTGCGCTGTCACTTACTGCGGTCATTTTGTATCCTCAATTGTCCTAAGCTCATATCACTCAAACTGGTGTCTCTGACGGCGCATAGACGTCTGACGCAGACGGCTCTACTCCCGTTTCCACGATAACAGGTTCCGGGGTGGGGTGGGAACTTCCGGGGGGGGCAGGCTGATCGCCGGATACGCGCCCCGGTAGGCGGCCTGCCGGGAAAACACTGACTAAAGCCAGCGCGCCTAGCACAAGGAATGAGATCTTCAATGCGCGCAAACGAGCTGACTCGTTGATGCGTGTGGCCTCTTCAGCCTCAGCCTGTGAAGCGATGGTCTGCGCCATCACTTCATCCAGACGTTCATTGCTGACGAAATCAATGTTGTTTAGATTCAGTTGATTCATGACGGCAGGGCGGATCACCGGGTTATCCAGCAGGTAGCCGTTCACGATCACTGCCAGCACTCCGGCGGCCATTGCCCCGGCAACTGCGGTGCCGACTGCGGTAGACAGGTTGTTGACGGTGCCACGGAGCGCGCCGACATCTCCGGCCAGCGCTTTGGGGGATGCGGCCACCAGCACCGTGAACATCAGGGTGAGCAGCGCGCCTTCGCCCAACCCGGTGATGATCAGCCCGGTAATGACCAGCGGCGTCCCCCAATCGTTCTGTATGGCAAAGGCGAGAAAGACAAAGCCGAACATGACTACGATGAAGCCCAAACGCCCGATCATGCGCGGGGTGAAGCGGTCAAAGAAGCGGACGATGGACATGGCAGAGATGACAATTGCCAGAGAGTAAGGGATGATAGCCACTGAGGTTTGAAAGCTGGAGCGCCCCTGAACGATCTGGATATAGAGGGGGATTAGGAAGTTGACCGCCGGCCCCAATGCGCCGATGATCAGCATACAGAAGGTGGCGGCGCGCTCTTCGGCGGAATCCAGCACTCGTAAATCGAGCAGCGGGCTTTTGCCCTGTTCTTTTCGCAAATGTGACCACGAGAAAAAGGCCTGCCCCAATACCACGCCGAGGATGATCATCAGCGGCGCCAGCGACATGCCTAGCAGGCTGAAGGGGGCATTTGGCCCGGCAACGATCAGCCCCCACGAATTCAGATTGTCAAAGCCGATGCTGATGAGCGAAATTGCCAAGGCGGCCAATACTGCGCCGGTCAGGTCAATTTTAGTACCCTGCTGCCCCGGCACATACTTCAGGCGAAAACTTAAGATAAAGACGACGATAGAGATAATGACGATTAAGCCGAAACCGTAGCGCCAGCCGATAGTGCTGGCAAGGATGCCGACGATCAAAAAGGCCAGCACGAAAGCCCCTGCCGCCGAGGCCTGTTGAAAACCCAACGCCTGCGACAACTGCTTTCCTTCGTAATGCGCCGCGATCATGACCACCAGCGCCGGCACGAGCAGCGCCGCCGCGATACCGGCGATCACCTGCGCTTCGATCATCATATTCACGCCGGTGCTAAGCGCCATCATGCCCATCGAAGCGCCGTGCAGCGCCACGCCGATCTGGAACATCAGCCGCGAGCCAAAACGCTTGCCGAGCTTCGCGCCAAGCATGACCAGCCCGGCGACCGCCAGCGAATACACCACCAGCGCCGTACCTACGCTGGAAGGCGAGGTCTGAAATTCCTCAACAATGCCGCCCATGGAAACTGGCAGCGCGCTGACATTGAAGCCCATCTGAATTTGCGCCAGCGCGATGATCAGCATCGGAAACCACGATGCCCGCGTGGCTGCGGGAGGATTGGCGATAGAAGCAGTCTGTGCTGCCATAAATGAAACCCTTCACTAGCTGGAAACCAGAGCGCGGCGCACAGTGCGGCGCGTAACGGGGAAAATTATATCTAATTTGTGAAGGAATGTATTAACGCCTGATGAATGCCGCTGGATGCTTCGTCATCAATGAACCTATGCCAGGGTAAAGCTTTGTGCGGGGAATACATATGTGCCGCGCAATCTGCTCGTCATTTTTTCGGCTGCATTGTCTGTATATCGTAACAACCACGCAGAAAGTGGACTGCGGCAGTCGCCCTGAAAATTTCTATTGGGGTGGGGGGTCATTATATCTCTTGAGCATACATGAGCAGATTTGATTTCACCGCAAGTGTAAAAAGTGAAATGGTGAAATAATGTCTGTGAACAGCACCTATAAAATCGGCTTAATCGCGCTTTATGGAGATACTGGCTATGCGTGAGGATAAAGAACAAATTCGGGATCGACTGTTGGATTATCACTGGCTGCGCGCCAGATTAGAAGAAACCGACGTGCGCGTATTGATCGCTGAGTACGCGCCGCTGGCGCAGGACGATGCCGCAATCAAACTGCTGCATTCGGCCTTGAGGATGAGCGAGTATGTGCTGGCACAGGATAAACGAGCGTTAGCGCAGCAGCTCTACGAAAGGTTATGGGTACACGATACGCTGCCTGAAATTGCGGCGTTGAGGGAGGCTGCCAAAGCGGACTCTAGGATCATTCCCGAATATCAGCCCGTGCTTGAACAGGCTGGCAGCGCCCTGCTGCAAACCCTTGCCGGGCATCAATCAGGCGTTCAATGGTGCGCCTACAGCCCTGACGGCTTGAGAGTCGTCAGCGCAGCAGCGGATAAGACGTTGAAGATCTGGGAAGTGGCAACCGGCATCGAACAAATGACCCTTACGGGGCATGAGCGCGAGGCTGCGGGCTGTGCATGGAGTCCAGACGGGCAGCAAATTGTTAGCATTTCAGAAGATGGCTCGCTGAGGACGTGGGATGCAGGGACTGGCGAGGGTCGCCTGCAGCGATCAGGATATGTGGGCGGGCGGTGCTGTGCTTACAGCCCTGACGGCAAGCGGTTGGTGATTTCATTCGGCAGACAGATTGCAGTGATTGAGGTGGATACTGGCAAGCCTGATTGGACGAAGATAGGCCATCCAGCGCCCGATGGATCCAATTACTATATCAATGGGTGCGCCTACAGCCCTGATGGTCAAACGGTGATGAGCGTGGCAGATGATGGCATGGTGAAGCTGTGGGACGCGGGGACTGGCGGCGAACGGCTGTCGTTTATGGCACATGCGGGGGCGAGCGTGTGGGCATGCGCCTACAGCCCCGATGGCAAAACGATGATCACGGGGGGGACGGATCATCAATTGAAGCTGTGGGACGCGGCCAGCGGAAAAGAACGCCTGACAATGACGGGGCATACCCACTATGTCCGTACCTGCGCCTACAGTTCGGACGGCAAGCGCCTGATCAGCGGCTCTTTTGATCACACCCTGAGAGTATGGGATATTGAGACGGGCGGGGAACTCCGTGTTTTGAAGGGGCATACCGCATCCGTAATCTCGTGCGCCTTTAGCCCTGACGGTAAAACAGCGGTGAGCGCTTCAGCAGACAGGACGTTGAAATTCTGGGAGCTAGCGTCGGGGGATTCGCCTTTACAGGTGAGTGCCAAGCATGAAAGGGGGGTGAATAAGTGCGCCTATACTGCTGACGGCATAAGCCTTGCCAGCAGCGCCTTTGATGGGACGGTGCGGGTGTGGGACGCAAAGACCGGCATGCAGCGCCTGAGGCTACCAGCGGGATATAATTATTATGAGACGGTGTGCGCCTTCAGCCCTGATGGTAAGACGGTGGTGAGTGTGGCCTTTGGCGGAACCTTACAGATATGGGATGCGGAGACGGGCGAGGTGCGCTTGACCCTAGAACACATGGGAGGATGGAAAACACTCGCCTACAGCCCTGATGGTAAACGGTTTGTCACGGGCGGGCCGTATAATCAGGCATTTCGTGTGTGGGATGCGGTGACCGGACTGTTACTTTCGACCATGACGATAGAACACCGGGGGGATATGAACGCGACGGCTTACCGCCCTGATGGCAAAATGTTCGTGAGCGCGTTGGGGAACTTATTGAAGACGTGGGATGTTGAGACGGGCGAGGAATGTTTGACACTGGCAGGGCATGACATCCCGGTATTGGCGCTCGCCTACAGCCCCGACGGCAAAATACTGGTGAGCGCATCGTCGGACACAACGTTGAAGTTGTGGGATGCTGAAACCGGCGCTGAGCGCCTCACGCTGACGGGCCATACAAGACCGGTGCGGGATTGTGCCTACAGCCGTGACGGCAAAATGATCTTGAGCGTGAGTGAAGATTCAACCCTGAAATTATGGGATGCGGCTACAGGCGCATGTCTTGGGACGTTTTATGCGGAAGGCATGTTGACGGCTTGTGCGTGGGGCGCTGATGGGCAGATTGCAGTGGGTGATAATGTGGGGAAGGTGTCATTTTTGCGGGTGAGTTAAGGTATTTGTGGGTGAGGGCGCGGCGGGGTTAAGGGCGCAGCGTGCTGCGCCCCTACTAGCCTTTTAAGCCGGTGAGGGTGATGCCCTCAATGATATAACGCTGGAAAAAAATGATGATGATCAGCAGCGGCACGATGGAAAGCGTCGCTCCGGTCATAATCAGATGCCAGTTGGCCCCATGCCAGTAAACCAGGGGCGGCTGGTGGGAAAATGGCAGTGAAAATCAACCACTTCGATATTCTGATACATGACAACACTCATCAACTGGGAGTAAACAATAGCGCATTATATCGCTTCACGAGGGGGTTGCCCAAGCACTAGCACGGCGAAGAATAAGTCCACTTTTTAGATCTGGCGAGGACTATGCCCGCGTATTGACGGTATACTTAGGATAACTTTTCGACGGGATAGTATAGGATAGGATTGAGCTGTGAAGCTGGCAATTATTGGCGGCGGCAGTGTGCGGACACCGCGCTTGATTCCAACGCTCGTTCAACGCGCCGAACGACTTGGCCTGCGTGAATTGTGGTTGATGGATATTCAGGCGGAAAAGCTGGATTTGATTGGCGGTATCTGCCAGACCATGGCGCAGCAGCTGAATGCGTCTTTTGACATTCGTTTCACGACGGATGCCCTTGAAGCCATTTCAGATGCGGATCACGTGATTACATCGATCCGGCCAGCCTATGAAAGCGGGCGGGCGATTGATGAGCGAATCTGTTTTGAACACGGCGTGTTGGGGCAGGAAACTACCGGCGCGGCAGGCTTTGCCATGGCGATGCGCAGCGCCCCGGCCATTCTGGAATATGCCCGTCTGGTTGAAGCACACGGGAAGCCGGGCGCATGGGTCTTTAACTTCACCAATCCGGCGGGGCTGGTGGCGCAGGTGCTGCATGATGCCGGAATCCGGCGGATTGTGGGCATTTGCGACAGCGCCAACAAAGCACAGCATGCGGTTAGCCGCTACATGAAGATTCCGATGAACCGCTTGCAACATGACGTGTATGGGTTGAACCATTTATCATGGACGCGCAGCGTGGTGGCCGATGCCGATCCCGATGGCAGCAACGGCGAAGAACTGCTGCAAGCGCTGCTGCATGACCCGGATTTTGTGCAAAAGACTCATATGCCGATGTTTGCGCCCGGCCTGCGCGAGTGGCAGGGGGCATTTATGAATGAATACCTGCACTATTACTATTACCGCGATGAAGTGTTTCAACTGCTGCGCGGCAAAAGCGAATCGCGCGGGGAAGAAGTGGCGCGGCTGACTGGCGAGATGCTGGATCAACTTCGGCAGACTTCGGTAGAAGAAGAACGCCTCGCCATTTATCGGCAGATGATGGAGCAGCGCAGCAAGTCTTATATGGCACATACGCGCGGGGGGGCTGACCGGGTGGATATGAAACCGGTGGGCGATGATATTGAGGGCTATGCGGCGGTTGCGCTGGGCTGCATTGAAGCTATCGCAACCGGCGCGGCGCATTATACGGGGCTAAATGTGCCGAATAACGGCATGATTGAGGGGATGGACAGCGAGGATATTGTCGAGATTGCCTGTTGGGTTGGTCAGGATGGTATTCGCCCGATCCATATTGGCGAAATACCGGATCATCAACTGCAGTTGATGCGGGATGTGAAGCTTTATGAACGGCTGGCCTCGCAAGCTATTCTGCAAAAGTCACGGGCGCTGGCAGTACGGGCGCTGACAGTACACCCGCTGGTGGGATCGTACCCGCTGGCGGAAAAACTTGTGGATGCCTTCATTCAAACACACCGGGAGTGGGTTGGTCAGTGGCAGTAGACCGCTACGATATTCTGATACCGGGGCATTATTTCTGCGACATCATCTTTACCGGCATCCCCGGCTTTCCGGCGTTAGGCACGGAATTATTCACGAAAGACCTCAATGTTGTGCCGGGCGGGGTGATGAATACGGTGGTCGGGCTAACGCGCTTAGGCACTAAAGCTGCGTGGCTGAGCACATTAGGCAGCGACTTTTTTAGCCAGTTTGCCGCAGAACAAGCCCGCGCCGAAGGCATAGACCTTTCGCAGGTGGTGTTCACGGGGAAGCCGCTAAAACGGGTGACGGTTGCGATGTCTTATCCGGGGGATCGCGCCTTCCTGACGTATATAGATCCGCCGCCGGATTTGATTCCGCGATTGTATGAGGCGCTGGAAAATACGCCGTTCAAGCATCTGCATTTTACCGGTTTGCAGATTGACGAGCGTATGCCTGATTTGATTCGCGCCTGCCACGCGAGAGGGATCACCGTCTCGATGGACTGCCAGCATCGTGAGCAAACGCTGGCGGAACCGCTGGTGCAGGCCATCGTTGGCAGTCTTGATTTATTTATGCCGAACACTGCCGAAGCTCAACGCCTGACCGGGGCGGCGACGCTTGAAGCGGCTGCGGCTGTTCTGCGCGGGCTGGTACGGTATCTGGTGATTAAGGATGGGCAGAACGGCGCGTATGCGTGGGTGGGTGATGGCTCTTTTCATGCGCCGGTGATAGCCGTTGAGCCGGTGGACACAACCGGCGCGGGGGATATTTTTAATGCGGGATTCCTGACGGCGTGGCTGCAAGGTAGGCCGCCCGAAGAATGCCTGCGCTGGGGGAATATTACCGGGGGGCTTTCGCTGCGGGGATATGGCGGCTGTTCGGCTGCGCCTACGCTGGCGGAGCTGAACGGTTATTTGAGTGAGGGGAAGCGTTAAAAGTTAAAGGAAGCGCGTGAGGGGCGGGGGCAGCAAAAACCCGTGTGGCTACCCGAAATCGGGCGCCCCATGGGGCGTCCCTACGGCCCAGTTTCGCGTGGAATCTTCTCTTTTTAACGCTACAAATATTCCGCGCGGATCATTGTCATGCCGTCTAAAATGCGGTCTTCCAGCGCCGCGCGTTCGCTCGCAGAGAGCAGGGATACGCGGGCGGCATTCAGGATAAGCGCGTCTACTTGATCGGCATCCCATCCGAAGGTTTCGGCACACTGGAGAAATTCATCGGTTAGCGTGGTGTTGAACATCGGCGGATCGTCGCTGTTGAGGGTGACCACCACGCCAGCATCAATTAGCGACTGGATGGCGTGTTCGGCCAGCGATGGAAATACCTTGAGCTTGAGATTGCTGGTCGGTGAAATTTCCAGCGGAATCTGCAATTCTGCCAATTCACGTACCAGCGCCGGATCATGAACTGCCTGCACACCGTGCCCGATGCGCTGAGATCCTAATGCCAGCGCCCCGCGAATGCTGTCTGGCCCGCCGTGTTCCCCCGCATGCAGCACAATCGGCACGCCAGCTTCACGGGCGGCGGCGAAAGAGACGGCGTGTTTTTCGGGCGGATGGCCGACTTCATAGCCGCCTAATCCTAAGGCAACGACAGCATTTTCAGGATTTTGAAAGGCGTCAATCACCCATTCGGCGGTGACTATGCCTTTTTCGGGCGGCACTTCGCGGGCGATGTCGAAGATGTAGCGCATGGTCACGCCAAATTCGGCTTCTGCCCAACGCCGCGCACGATTCAAGGCGTTCAGCTGTTCACGAAACGGGATGCCTTTCTGGTGATAATGCGTGTAGGGCGTGTAGGTGATTTCGCTGTAGAGCACATTTTGTTCAGCCTGACGGCGCAGAAAATCTTTTGCCAGCTGTTCGATATCTTCGGCGGTTCGCAGGCAGTTGGAGATGGTGATGTAGATTTGCACGAAATGGGGCATATCTACAAAGGTGAACCAATCGCGGACGCCGCTCAAGGTGTTTGCTGGAAGCGGGACGTTATGTTTTTGTGCCAGCTCAAGCAGCGTTTCTGGCGGCATGGAACCTTCCAGATGCACATGCAGCTCGACTTTTGGCACATTGACGATGTAATCACGCAGGCTCATTCGCCGCGCCTCCTTTGGTGGTTAATGGGCGCATCCATTGACGCGCCCCTACAAACGCCTTTGACCCTATGGTTTTTGCGCTTCCGTAATAGAAAGCTGCGTCCCTACAAATACTGGTAAGTGGGCATGCAGCCCCTATAACGCAGAGATGAGCATTTTATCACGCCCGTTCGATCTGCTCTAAGCGATCCACGCCGACGCTGAAATATTTGGCGTCAGGATGATGGACGACGATGGCCGCGGTGCTTTCTTCGGGCAGCCACTGGTAAGAGGGGCTGAGTGCCATGCCCAGTTCGGTTTCGGCCTGTGGCAGCAGGCGCAGCACGGTTTCATGATCGCGCAGATCTGGGCAGGCGGGATAGCCCCATGAGTAACGCTTGCCCTGACTGGCGGGAATACCCAGCCCGGCATTGACCACCTGACGGTTGACATAGACGGCGGTGGCTTCGGCTGTTTGCACTGCTAGCCCGTGAAAGAAGTAGGCTTCGCTGTAGTTATCGTCTGCTTGCAGGCGTTCAAATTCTTCGGTTGCGGCATTGCCCACGGTGACTACTTGCAGCGCCACTGCATCAATCAGGCCGCTGTCTGATGGGGTGAAGTAGTCGCTGATGCAGAGGAAATCTCCGAACGGCTGGCGGGCGAAATTCATTCGCGCAATTTCACGGCGTTCAACTTTTGTGTAATCATCGGGGGCGGCGCGCCTTTCCCCGGCACCGTCCAGCACGTGTTGAAACGGCGCGGGATCATAGATGATCAGGTCTTCACCTTCGCTGACTGCCGGGAAATAGCCATAGACGGCTTTTGGCAGCAGGGTTTTGGTGTGCAGCGCCTCGCGGCTCATTTGATCTAACCGCGCCTCAAATTCAGCTTCGAGTTTCGCCCATGCTTCGCCGTGGGTATTGGTCGCGCCCCAGCTTAAGCGGAATAATTCGGGCTTATGCAGGTATTTCAGCACGATTTCGAGCGGCATATAGTTAATGGTCTTGCTGCCCCAGAACGGCGGCAGGGGAAGAGAGGGCGCGGGCTTCACGGTCTTTTCGCCCTGCCCGCGCGCGCGGCGTACTGGCACCGGCTTTTGCATCTCGGCGTAGGCTTCCTGCTTGATTTGCTCGACGAAAGCCGGACCGCCGCCAGAAGTTAGCGTCTCCATCACCGACAAGCCTTCGAAGGCATCTTTGCAGTAGAACACGCCGGATTCATAGGGCTGCTCGTTTTCTTCTAGAAAGAGGATGCGCCGCCCGAACTTGCGATTGATGGCCGCGCCGCCGATGAGTACCGGATATTTCAGGCTGCGCCGCGCCAATTCGTTGACGATCACCGGCATTTGCTTGCTGGTGCTGACCAGCAGCGCGCTTAAGC
>JACSRP010000247.1 GCA_014879665.1 Anaerolineae bacterium
GTTAGGGATAACGTGAAGCTTAACCGCTTCTCGAAAGGTATCCCACCTATCCAAAACTCAGGTTAACTAAGGATGCGGGCGCGCCAAGTCGCGTCCCTACAAAATACCACGTGGAATTCAAAATGAACGGACAACACATGCGTTGTCCCTACACAGAATGTGCATTGATGAGGTTTATTGATCTCAAGGTCTATTTCGCGTCCAATAATATTCTTTGCCGTATCCCCATAAAAATTTATCGAGTTGTTTATAGCTGTAGCCAGTCAACGCATAGATATTCCGAAACGCTTCAATCACAGATTTGAACTGAATGTAGTCTGCCAGCGCATACCGCCTGAATGCAGTAAAACGATATGCATTCTTGTATTGCCAGAGAAGATCATCCACATAACTATCATAAATGGGGTATTTTTCCGGCTGGTGCCAACTGCAATATTTGGTTACAAAAGAATAATATCGTTTTATCCCTACGCTCTTAAAAGCAAACAATATATCGTTTACCAGTTCCGGCGAACCTAATGCGAGTTTTTCGTCAATCGAGGTCTTGCAAATTGCGATGGCGACTTTGACCAAATGAATATCCAGTACCCGCGTATTGTACGTGGCATTCAAGGCCATAACTTTCAGAAGCACATGCTCAGGCTCAACGTTACCTGGGAACTGGCTAAACAACAGTTCAAGTGATCTATCGCTTAGGCCCACATCGCTTGTATTGAACTGCTCATTGTATCTATCAACAATTTCAGGCGTGGGTACTTCAGGTGGTTGACTCGTGAATTGCATAAGTGAGCGTTTTACCTGTACACCCGCGATTTCATAGCGGAGATGAACTCTTCTATCGGGAATGGCTTAGAAAAATAGCGATTTGCCCCGGCGGCCAGCGCCGCAGACTCATCGTCTGGCGTGCCGCTGGTAGAAATGACGTAAATTTTTTCCCAAACCGGGTGGGCGCGCAGGCGGCGCAGAAAATCCAGCCCGTCCATCGGCTGCATTTTGACATCTGCCAGCACAAAATCCGGCGGTTCTGAGAGTGCTTCCAGAACTTGTAATGCCGATTCGCCGTCACGGGCGGTTTGCACGCTGTAACCGTTTAACCTTGCGGCTTCGGCCAATAAGTCTGCAAGTAGTGCTTCGTCTTCAACAATGAGCAGATCTATCACTTTGTCATCCTACAGCGTTAAGTTATTAAGGCCGCACCTGCCCTTGCCCAATAACCACCCATTTGTACGTTGTTAATGCTTCCAGCGCCATCGGCCCGCGCGCATGCAGCTTTTGCGTGCTCACGGCAATTTCCGCGCCTAACCCCAGCGCGCTGCCATCATTAAAACGGGTGCTGGTATTCACAAACACCGCCGCCGAGTCAATTTCCAGCACAAAGCGATCAGCATTAGCCTGCGTTTGCGTCAAAATAGCTTCGCTGTGAAAAGTGCTGTGCGCGTTGATATGCGCAATCGCCTCATCCAGCCCGTTCACCACCTTCAGCCCCAAAATCAGCGCCATCCATTCGGTATCAAAATCGTTCTCGCCAGCAGCCTGCACGCCAGCAAGCCCGCCCACCAGCGCCAGCGCGCGCGGTTCAGCGCGGTAAGTCACACCTGAGGCGCTCAATCGCTCAATCGCGCGCGGCAGAAATTCCGCCGCCACCGCCTCATGCACTAACAGCGTATCTGCGGCATTACACACGCTGGGGCGCTGTGTCTTGGCGTTGAAGGCGATCTCCACCGCCTGATCCAGATTAGCGGTGTCGTCCACGTAAATATGCACGATACCCAGCCCGCCGGTGATCACTGGAATAGTGGCGTGTTCCCGGCAAAATTGATGTAATGACGCCCCGCCGCGCGGAATGATCATGTCAATATACTCATTCAGGCGCAGCATCTGCTCCACATAAGCGCGATCCGTGCTTTCAATGAACTGCACCGCATCCGGGGGTACGTTCGGCAAATTGAGTGTTTGCAGCGCGCCGCGTATCGCCCCCGCCAGCGCCACATTGCTGTGAAACACCTCACTGCCGCCGCGCAAAATAGACGCATTTCCCGTCTTGAGCGCCAGCACCGCGCAGTCTACCGTCACGTTTGGCCGCGCCTCGTAAATCATGCCGATCACCCCGATAGGCGTGCGCCGTTTGGCCGCATGCAGCCCGTTGGGCAGTGTGGACTCGCTGATAACCGTCCCTACGGGATCCGGCAGTTCCGCTACTTTACGCACATCCGCGATGATGCCCGGCATCCGCCGCGACAAATCAAAGCGATCTTTTATCAGCGTCTCGCTCAAGCCCCGTTCGCGTGCCGCCGCCAGATCGCGGGCGTTCGCTTCAAGGATGGCATCCGCGCAGGCTTCAATCGCATCGGCAATCGCCAGCACCGCCCGGTTCTTCTCTTCAGTGGTTGCTTTCGCCAGCGCGCGGGCGGCTTGCTTCGCCTGCTTTCCGGCAGCTATCAGGTCAAACATCGTTCAAAATTTCCCGATCTCAGGGCTGTGCTTCAAACCGTTCTGGCTGGCCCACCCTCATACTAAATGGGGAATGTAGGGGTGCGCCTCGGCATATCCCCCCCTACTTGCAGCCTTATCCAAAACTATCGTTACCCCAACAATACCATATTATTACGATGAATTAACGCATCACCGTAAGTATAGCCCAATGTATCCTGAATCACGTTTGACTTAGCCCCTAGCAATTTGCGGGCATCCTCACTGTCATAACTCGACAAGCCATGTGCAATCTCCCGTCCATCCGGCGCGAATACTGCAACTGTCATGCCCCGCTTGAAATCATCTTCAATACGGGTCACGCCCACCGGCAGCAGGCTGGCTCCGCCGCTCAACAGCTTTCGCGCCGCGCCTTGATCCACGTAAATTTTCCCGCGCGTCTTTTCAATTAAGAGATGCCGCTTGCGCTGTTCAACATGCCGGGCTGCCGCTTCAAAACGGGTGCCAACGGCCTCGCCCCGCGCAATCCGTTCCAGCCCATTAGCGATATTTCCAGCCGCGACAATCGTGGTCACCCCGCCGCGCGTCGCCAGCCGCGCCGCCTGTAATTTCGTGACCATGCCGCCCGTGCCTAAGCCTGTCGTGCTGTCTCCCGCCAGCGCAAACGTAGAGTCGTCAATCGTCTCAATGCGCTCGATCAGCTTTGCATCCGCATGTTTGCGCGGGTCAGCCGTGAACAACCCCGCCTGATCGGTCAGCATGATCAGCAGATCGGCCTCGATTAAAGTCGCCACCAACGCCGAAAGATTGTCATTGTCGCCCACCCTAATTTCTTCGGTGGCGATGGTGTCATTCTCGTTGATGATCGGGATGATGCGCTGGTCTATCAACGTCAGCAGCGTATCACGGGCGTTCAAAAAGCGGGTGCGGTTGCCGATGTCCTCACGGGTCAGCAAAACTTGTGCCACCACCAGATCGAAAATCTCATAAAGCTCGCTGTAGCGCTGCATCAGGCGGCCTTGCCCCACTGCGCTCAGCATTTGCTTGACCGGCAGCGCTGGCGAAAGATCGGGGAAATTCAGGCGTTCGCGCCCCGCTGCCACTGCCCCGCTGCTCACCAGCACCACTTCATGGCCGGCTGCATGCAGCGCCGCAGTTTGCTGCACCAGCCCCAGCATGCGCTGGCGGTTCAAGTGCGCCGTGCCGCCGGTCAATACGCTGGTGCCAACTTTGACGACAATACGTTTAGATAGAGGTTGAGTCATAAGATGTTGGGTAATTATGCTAGAATAGAATCGTCGCTGTATTGTGCGTCAAGGTTCCGGAAATGCAAAGTCCCCCTTGGCGCTCTCCGTGTCTTGGCGGTTCAATCTTTTTCTTCCGTGCCTTCTGTGTCCTCCGTGGTTCAGAATTGTCTTAAATAGCTGGAGCAAATTTTGAGGCGCTTGTTCTAGAAAGAATCAAGCACCCCGCTTGACGATCCCCGCCATTTTGATACAATGACCTGACAACCAAATCACTCATCATGAGTGGGCGAGAGAACGGCTCGTTGACCCCACAGCAACCCCCGGAGCGCCGGGAAGGTGCCAAATCCGCCAGATTTCTGGAAGATGAGATTCGCGCATCCCTTGTAACAATCTAACGCGCCTCTCGAAATTCGGGATGCGCGTTTTTATTTTGATCAGGATTGATCAGGGATTGGCGGGAACTGCCGTACAATGTGAATCACGAATATTACACGGCTGCACTGGTGAGAGAAGGAAAACGCAGATGCGACTTCGGCTTGGCGCAAAATTCTCCCTGATCTTATCACTGGTGTTCATTTGCGGCATTCTCGCCAGTTGGGTCGCCTTCTCGCGGCTGATGCAGGAACACGCAGAACGCGAAATGACGGCGCGGGCATCTGCGCTGATCGAAACCATGAACTCGGTGCGGCACTACACCACGTCGCAGATTAACCCGCTGTTGCAGGATGATCTGGTCACATCGCCGGAATTTGTCTCCGCATCGGTTCCAGCTTATTCCGCCCGCGAAGTGTTTGAGCAGTTGCGCACTCACCCGGAATATGCCGAGTTCTTTTACAAAGAAGCGTCCGATAACCCGACCAATCTGCGCGATCTGGCGGATGATTTTGAGTATGACCTGCTGGCGCAGTTTCGAGAACAGTCCGGGCAGCCTCTACTTTCCGGCTTCACTCAGCGCAGCGGCGTAGAGGTTTACTACAACGCCCGCCCGCTGCGCGTAAGTTCCGAATCTTGCCTGAGCTGTCACAGTTCGCCAGATAACGCGCCGGAAAGCCTGCTCACCACTTACGGCACGGATAACGGCTTCGGTTGGACGGTGGGCGATATCATCGCCGCGCAGATTATCTATGTCCCGGCGGCAGAAGTCATCGGCGCCGCCCAAACATGGGTCGCGCTGAACATGATCGTGGTGATCATCATCTTTGCCGTGGTGCTGCTAATGATGAATTTCCTGCTGCGGCGCATGGTGATCAAGCCGGTTGAACAAATTGCGCTAACCGCCCGCGAGATCAGCGAAGATGCGAATTGGACGCCAGCCGCTGCCGATGTCGCCGCGGTCAGCAAAATGGCCGAACGCAGCGATGAAATCGGGCAAACGGCGCGGGTTTTTGCGAAGATGGCGCGCGAAATTTATGACCGTGAGCAGCGTTTGAAGCAGGAAGTGCGGCGGCTGGAAATTCAGATCGATCATGCCAAACGCGAGCGTGAGGTGCAGCAAATTACCGAAACCGATTATTTCCAGCAGCTGCAAAATAAGGCGAAAACCCTGCGTGGACAACAGGCGCGCTCAGCCGATACTGGCGATTTACCCCCGGATGAAGGGTAAGACCTATCTAAATACAGAAGAATCCGCCAGTGATATGCGTCTATATATAGAAATAAATCCCACGCGGTGGGCAGATGACGCCGAAAATCCCGTGAATCGGGCGAGGAAGCAGCACAATGGTCGTTGAACTAGCAAACCGGCTGGCTCGTCTACAAGGTACGCCGGGTAAGGTATTCGTCCAGCAAACCCGCGATATCCATATTGAGCCAGATGACATCAACCGTATGACCGATGCTATCAACGAAGCCTTTAAGCAGGTCGAAGATTTTCCAGAGGTGATTTTTGACGAATAATGCTTATCTTCTGGATATCAATGCCGCCATTGCTTACATTGACGGTGATAAACGGCTTGAAACAACGTTGAACGAAGCAGAAGAACGCTGCACATCGGTTATCGTTCTAGGTGAACTTTACTATGGAGCCGAAAACTCACTTCGGATTCAAGAAAACTTAGCGCAAGTCGAAAAATTTGCCGCGAATGTCCATGTTCTGAATAGTGATCCAGCGGCGGCAAGACATTTTGGCAAAGTTAATCGCCAGCTGCGCTTCCATGCTGTAGAAAATTGAACTGTCCAAAGCTGGTGATCAAATCGTCAGGCATAGTAAAATCAGGTATCCCATGATCAAAAGACACGCAAATCGCACCTACACCAATCGCCGTTATCTCGATGCCGTAAATGATCACGTCGTGATCTTCGACGGCGCGATGGGCACTAACGTGCAGCTTTATAATCTGACCGCTGAAGATTTTGGCGGCGAACGTTATAACGGCATGAATGACTATCTAGTCATCACCCGCCCCGACGTGATCGAAGAAATTCACGCCTCGTTTTTGGCGGCGGGCGCAGAAGTGTTAGAAACCGATACCTTCCGCAGCAACCCGATTACGCTGGCCGAATTTGGCCTGCAAGATCGCACCCTCGAAATCAATAAAACGGCGGCATCGCTGGCGCGGCGTGTAGCAGATCGCTTTGAGGCCGAAACCGGCATCCCCCGTTTCGTGGCCGGCAGCATGGGGCCAACCGGCAAGCTGCCCAGCGGCACCGATCCCGATCTCAGCAACGTCACCTTTGACGAACTGGCCGATGTGTTCTACCGGCAGGCAGAAGGTCTGGTCGAAGGCGGCGCCGATCTGCTGCTGATCGAAACCTCGCAGGACATTCTGGAGGTCAAAGCCGCGATCTGGGGCATCAACCGCTATTTTGAAGATGCCGGCGTGCGTATTCCCCTGCAAGCGCAGATCACGCTGGATACCAGAGGCCGCATGTTGTTCGGCACCGATATTGCCAGCGCGCTGGCCACGCTGGAAGCCCTGCCCATTGACGTGATCGGCATGAACTGCTCCACCGGCCCCGATTATATGGGCGAGCCGATCCGCTATCTGATTGAACACAGTACCCTGCCAATTTCGGTGATCCCCAACGCCGGCCTGCCGATCAACGTGGATGGCGAAGCCGTCTACCCGATGGAACCCGACCCCTTTAGCGAGATGGTGTCTGAATTTGCCCGCTGGGGCGTAAGCGTAGTCGGCGGCTGCTGCGGCACCCGGCCTGAACACATCAACAAACTTTATGAAAAGGTACACGGTCACAGTTACGAAGATGAGCTTGCCGGAAAGGCCAAACGCCGCGAACCCGTGAAGCGCACCCCCGAAACCGAGCCAATGGCCTCCAGCAATATGCGTGCCGTGCCAATGATCCAGAATCCCGGCCCGACCATGATCGGCGAGCGCGTGAACACGCAGGGCAGCCGCAAGGTCAAGCAGCTTTTGCTGAATGACGATTACGACAGCGTCATCCCAATTGCCATCCAGCAGGTGGACAGCGGCGCCCACATGCTGGACGTGCAGGTAGCGCTGACCGAACGCGCCGACGAAGCCGAGCAGATGAAAATACTCGTCAAGAAGCTGGCTATGTCGGTAGAAACGCCGCTGATTATTGACGTGACCGATCCGCCAGTGGCCGAAGCCGCGCTGTCGGTCTATCCGGGGCGCGGCATCATCAACGGCAACAACCTCGAAAATGGCCGCGAGCGTATTGATAAAGTGCTGCCGATTGCCCGTAAATACGGCGCCGGCGTGCTTTCGATGACCATTGACGAAGAGGGCATGGCGCATACTCGCGAGCGCAAGCTGGAAATTGCCGCGCGCATCCGCGATATTGCCGTGAACGATTATGGCCTTGCTCCCGAAGACATGATCTTCGATGCCCTCACCTTCCCGCTAACCACCGGGCAGGAAGAACTGCGAAACGACGCGGTTGAAACCCTCGAAGGCATCCGCCTGATCAAGCAGACCCTTCCCGGCGTGATGACTGCCTTAGGCGTCAGCAACGTCTCATTTGGCGTCACTCCGGCGGCGCGCGGCGTACTCAACAGCGTGTTTTTGTATCACGCGGTGCGTGCCGGGCTGGACATGGCGATTGTGAATCCCGCCCATATCACCCCCTACGCCGAAATTCCCGAAGAGCAGCGCAAGCTGGCTAATGACCTGATTTTCAACAGCGATCCGGACGCGCTGCCCCGCTTCATCCAATATTTCCAGCAGAATAACGTGCAGCTTGCCGGCGCGGAAGCTGAAGATGTAGCCGAAAACATGACCAGTGAAGAGCGCCTGCACTGGCAGATCGTGCATCGCAAGAAAGATGGGCTTGAGGCGCTAATTGACGACAGCCTGACCCGGCAAGACCCGGTAGGCGTGCTCAACAACGTGCTGCTTCCTGCCATGAAAGAAGTGGGCGATAAATTCGGCGCCGGCGAGCTAATCCTGCCCTTCGTGCTGCAAAGCGCCGAATCCATGAAGAAAGCCGTCGCTTATCTGGAGCAGTTCATGGATAAAGTCGGAGGCACTTCTAAAGGCACTGTCGTCTTAGCAACCGTCTATGGCGACGTGCACGACATCGGCAAGAATCTGGTCAAGACGATCCTCAGCAACAACGGCTACACCGTGCATGACTTGGGCAAGCAGGTCCCCGCCAACACCATCATCGAAAAGGCCGTCGAATATAACGCCGACGCCATCGGCTTAAGCGCGCTGCTGGTCAGCACCAGCAAGCAAATGCCGGTGATCGTCAACGAATTGGCGCGGCGCA
>JACSRP010000124.1 GCA_014879665.1 Anaerolineae bacterium
CTTCTTCGGCGGTGAAAACGCGGCCATCCTGCTCACTGCTGTACAAATCGGCTACATAAGCATGGAGATTGACTAAACCGTCACTGATGGCGCTGTCAAAATCGGTGCTTTCAGCAGCAACTCGGGGGCTGATGCTTTGATATACTACTTGCAGCCCGCCGAGGATGCCTTGAATATCTGCTAGGCGCGAGATGGCTACGAAGTCGGTGCGGGTCGCATCCTCGCCTGCAACGAAGCGGGATTCCTTCCACGAACCGAAATATTCGCTCATGGTGGGTACCATCACCACCAGCGCGGTGAAAGCATCCGACTCGGTGGGTTCCCACGCTTCAGCGGATGCTGCCAGTTCTTCAGCAACGTTAGTGAGCATTTCTGCCCCCGCCAGAAGCACAGCGGCATCAGGAAGTATTTCGGCAAAATCTTCTTCTCCGTTTTCATTGAGATCAACCCATACACTGCTCATATAGTCGGGAATGGTTCCCCACAGTGTCGCTTCGTTGACCCCAAAAAGATTTCCGGGACGCTCAAGGACGCGGCCATCGAGCAGCTCTAAATTATAAGTCACGCCCTCTACCGGGTCCTCCTCGCCAGAAACGCCGGCATCCAGCGTCACGTCATAATCGGCAAGCGAGGGCACACCGGCGACGATGCCTTCCATCTGCTCATAAACCGGACTGGCGACGATCCACGCATCACGTGCCGCGAGCAGCAGTGCGGCAGCCTCAGCGTCTTGTGCTAAAGCGTCGTAATCGAAGTCGGCGGTTTCGGCAAGGTCATAATACTGCCGGGCGATAGTTTCCAGTTCAGATGTCGCTTCAGTCAATTCCGCCGTTTTGCCCAACAAGAAGGTTTTGATCGCGTCTAAATCGGCGGTTTCTGATTCCTGTGCCAGCGCGGGTAGCACGACAGTGGCAGCCAGCAGCCCCGCTGCAAATAGTCTAAGCATATGATGTTTAGTCATGTGATGTTCTTTCCCTGTATAAATCAGCGAAGGCATCATACAGGAAGATACGGCCTGATTTCCACAAGCGCAGTCAACCTTAGACTTGCGGTGCAGTATGCATCAAAGTTTTCCTTGTGAAACTATATTCTGAAGCCAGTTAACTCATTCCCTGATTGTAATCAATTGCGATCTGAAATCGCGGTTAAATTTTCCGGTGTTTAGCTTTATACGGGGAATAGAGAATCGAGAGGCAATCGCTGTGCGCCTTGTTGGATCAACGCTTGATTGCCGGTGGCAGGAAGATCGAAGGTGAAAAGGGGAATATTGGCTGTGAGGGCGCGTTTTGCTGCATGCATCGCGCCGCCGTCAGCGGTTGTTTCAGCCACAAATAGGCTGCTGCTAAAGGCGGTGATTAAGCGATTTCGAGCGACCAACGCCGGAGTTCGTGCGGAGGCAACCGGGCTAACTTCGCTGGTCAGTGCCCCGCAGCGGATCAACTGTTCTGCCAATGCTTGATTTTCAGGAGGGTAAATATTGAGGATTCCCCCGCCAAGTACCGCCAGTGTTCGGCCACCCGCGGCTAATGCCCCACGGTGAGCAGCGGTATCAATGCCGAGTGCCAGACCGCTGACCACGATTACGCCCGCGCAGGCTAATTCATAGGCAATTCGTTCTGTAGCTTCAGTAACTTTTGGCGTGGGGCTGCGCGTGCCGACAATGGCGATTGAAGGAGTGTTTACAGACGGGATAGCATCTTCAATCCCGCGCCAGAAAAGGATGGCAGGCGGATCGGGCAGGCGCATCATGTGTGCCGGATATTCACTCTCGCCAATAATCGCGTAATGTATGCCTGCGCCTTGCCATAGCTCTAGCTGACGCTTCAGCCGATCTAGCGGCGCGCCCTGAATTTCCCCGATACTGGCGGCAATTTTAGGGCCGATCCCATGCACGCGGCGCAAACCAGCTTCATCAGCGCTCAGAATAGCTTGCAGATTTCCATCGAACAGACTGTTCAGTGCAAGAAGTTTTTTACCGCCAAGATGATTAACCAGCGCCAGCGCCACCCAACCGGCGTCACTCTTCCTCATAGTATTCAATGATCGAGAGCAGCATCGCATTGATAAAGGTGTTCACCTGACGCAGTAAATGTCCCCATTCAGAGGCGCTGCGAGGCGGGGTAATTTCCGACCAGGTGAGAATTGAATTGATCACAAAATCGCTGAAATAAAGGAATCCGCGTACTGCTTGAGGCAGCGTTAGCCCATCCTCAGCCAGTACGCGCGCATAGCCCTGCCCGATGGTGATGGCAGCGGCTAGATTCGAATCGGGCGCGCCAGCGGCCAGATACTGGCGCAGCGATTCCAGCACTCGCCTGCCCTGACTGCGCAGCCCCTCGCGGGTACTTTCGCTCATGGCAGCGTACCATGCCTCACCCCCCAGCGCGCCAGAATCCATCTGCATACGTGTTTGGCCAAGCGCATTCTGAATGATGACCTGCACTTCGAGGGGCTGTAATTCGCCCTGTTTTTCCGCCTGATGCAGCAGATCGCTTTTGCGGAAGCGGCGATGGCCGCCGGGCGTGCGGCGCGATAATAGCTCGCCTTTATCGGCCCAGTTGCGTACTGTTGCGGGATGCACACCGAGCAAATCGGCGGCCTGCCGCAAACTGACCCACTCTGTCGTATCGCTCATGGCGATTTCACCAGCCTGATTGGAACGGATTGGCGTTGAAGGAAAGCAAAAACAATGCGCAAAGCATAGTATGGAAAGTAGATTTTCGCTACTTGTATCGTTGAATGTAAGTGATGGATGAGCAGTGCCGGAAAGTTAGAAAGAGAAGGGCAGAATATTTCTGCCCTTCAATCGCTCAATAGACTTAACTGATTTACCCGCCGCCCGCGCTGCTGGCTTCCGGAGTGGGGATCAATGATGGCGTGAGGTCTCCGACTTCGGGAATTTGCGGCGCCGTGAAGTTTTGCTGCGCGACACCCAGACTGGCGAGGTCAAACAGGAATGGTGAATTAGAAGGCAGCAGCACCAGCTCGACGTTATCCGACAGATTCTGAATATATTGATACTGAATCAACGATGGGTTCGCGGCGATCTGCTGGCTGACCAGACGCAGAGCTTCAGCCTGAGCTTCGGCGCGCAAGATGATAGATTGAGCCTCGCCTTCGGCACGGGCAATTTCGGCATCACGTTGGCCTTCTGCCTGTGCACGTGCTTGTTCGGCTTCTTGCTGAATTTGCTGTACGCGCAAACGGGCGCGTTCTGCTTCCTGCTCGGCAATCTGCGCTTGCTCAATGGCCTGTGTAAATTGTTCCGAGAAGTTAATGTCGCGTACCAACAGGTCTGTGAGTGTAAATCCTTCTTCGCTCATACGTACTGCGAGTTCTTCTTGAATCGCAGATTCCATTTCACCGCGACCCTGCCCATAAATTTCCTGGGCACGATAGCCGGAAACCACATCGCGTACGAGACCGCGTACTGTGGGCAGGAATAGATCTTCCTGATAACGATTTTGCCAGCGGGTATGAACGAGATTGGCGTTTTCCGGGGTGATGCCATAAAGTACGGAAACATCAATCAGCACTTCCTGCCCGTCAATGGTACGCCCGCGAACAGCATTATCTCCCGCGCGATCCCCCGCCTGCGAGTCGCCAGCCATGGCAAACTGCTGCTGCTCAATCGGGTAAATAGTGGTGTTTTGTAGAACCGGAACGATGAAATGTGTCCCTGCGCGTAGGGGCTGCGACGAAAGATCACCCGAAAGGGTGTTAAACACGACAGCAACTTCGGTAGGCTGAACGACAATTATGCCCTGACCGACGATGGTAAAAACCAGACCTGCGACAAGACCAACTCCCGCAAGGATCCACCCGTTACGACCGGGGCGCCCCTGTGACGAGGAAAGTACCGCGCCGGCGATCCCGATGACACAAATGACGAAGCCAACGGCGCCTAAAATTCCGGTGACCGAGCTTATGCCCATAAGATTCATTACTCCCGTAAGTTTGATTTGAACAGTGCATTATAGCGGTTTGAGAACAGCAATCAGAGGCATGAAGTGTCAGTCCCCCATAAATTGGGGGCGGGAATATTTATTTGCAATTTAGGTGTAACAATAAACTTTATTTTCACAATTCTAAACCTGTGCTAGTATCTGTTCTGCTTACCCGTGTATTTAGGAGGAAAGCGCGTGTTCAGAAAAAGTAAGCGATGGCTCATTGTTTTTACAATTTTTATAGGGGTTATCGGAGTTTCGGCTCAGGATAGCCAAACTGCTGATCCCCTGGCCGATGCTGTCTTCGGGGTGATCAATGTTCCCGATGGCTTTGTGCTGGACCCCACACTGTTAACCCTGATTGCTGGCGGCGGCATTCCTGCTAATAGCTTACAAGAAGATTGTGTAGGTCATCTTTCTTCGGCGCCCAGTGCGGTGCTAAACCTGGATGAAACTGATGTTGAAATGCTGCGTCTATTCTTCTTCAGCGACGACGACGCAACGCTTACCGTCGTGACACCTTCCGGCGAAATTTTATGTAACGACGATGCTGGCCCCGGCTTACTGGATCCCAGCGTTGATATTGCAACCCCTGAAGCCGGGCGCTATGCAGTGTTTGTAGGCAGCTACAGCAGCGGGCAGTTGGTCCCCGGCTTTCTAGTGATTACCAGCCAGGATACGGTTGGCACTAGTACGCTGAACCTAGGGGGACTTGTGGCGCGCGCCTTGAGCGCGGCAAATTCAAATGAACAGGGTATTCCGCTGCCAGTGTTTGATGTGAGTAAAATTGATTTGACCGCCGAGCCTATTTCCGGAACGCTGGATGTTGCTGCCGGTTTCGATACCCTCAGTGTTGAAACTAGCGGCGGCGGCAGCATTTCGGCTGTGTCGCTGGACTCCGTCGGCAGTATTTGCAACGGCAATATTTCCGCAGCGCCTTCTGTGGTGGTGACCGTTACAGAACCCCTGCCATTTGTGCGCGTTTTCTTCAACGGCATGGCGGACTCAACGCTGATGATTTTACGGGATGATGGCGCATATGTGTGCAGTGATGACTCAAACGGGCAGTTAAATCCTTCGCTCGAATTTACCGGCGCCGCGCCGGGAACTTATGCGATCTATGTCGGCTCGTTCGATGTGCTGCAAATCGTTTCAGGCACGCTGGTGATCACCGAAGATTCTTCTGTTCAAGCAGAAATATTAGGGTCTGCTCCGTTGATTGCGCCTGCTCTCCACGGTGGTGAATAGGGAGGATGACGAACATGAAGCGGATAACTAGCGTTTTACTAATTACTGTGCTGCTCGCAATTTTCGGCGTCTTCGGGGCTACAGCGCAAAATACAGCGCCGTGGTCAGCCCAGTTCTACAATAATCGGTTTCTGGCGGGCAACCCGACGGCAACGGCTTCTCTCTCGTCACTGAACATCAACTGGGGTACTGGCATCCCGGCACAGGGCATGAGCAACGTCAATTGGAGCGCGCGGTTTGCGACCAATTCTGTCTTTAGCACGCCGGGCTTCTATATGTTTTCGGTGCTGGCAGATGATGCTTTCACCCTTCGCGTGAATAACGCCATCTTCATGGATACCACCGGCAGCCCCCAACCGGGCAAGACATTGAATGTGATGATCCCGATTCAGGGTGGCTCTAACCATATTCAGGTGGATTTCATCCAGAATACCGGGGTTGCGTTTATTTTCGTGAACTGGACTTTCTTGAAGCCGCTCGGTGGGGGTGGAACTGGGGGCGGTGGCCCGGTCATCATTGTGCCAACGCCGATTCCGCCGAATACCGTCGTGCCTTCAGCCGCTTCGGTAACCACTCAATTTGGCAACTTTACGCCCTGCATCGGGCAAAGTATTCACCAGTCAAATTGCTTTGTCAGCAGCGGCGCATGGAATGCCCCGAACGTAGGGTCTATTCAATTAGAACCACGAATTTTGATCTGGGGGAACTGCACGCCGGGTGCGGTCGTGATCCAGACGGTGTTTATGGGGCAGCCGCCGCGTTCTACCACTTGCTCCAAGACTGAGGCCGGTTTCTTCCTTACGCCGGTGAATACGTAGTTAGTAGTTGCCCCTCACCCTGCTTGTCATCATAAGCAGGGTGAGGGGTTCGGCGGCATATTGTTTGTTTGTAGGTACTGCCTAATACCCCCGTTCGCGGCTGAAGACGTTGAGCAGCGGGCGATTTTCCACATAGCGGCGCAGATTTTCAATGAATACATTGGCCGCGCGTGCCTCGTAATTGGCCGTGGTACCCGCGATATGGGGCGTGAGAATGACATTGCTCATATTCCACAGCGGGCTGCTTTTCGGCAGCGGTTCTTCTGAGAACACATCTAACCCCGCACCGTGAATACGCTCGGCGGCGAGCGCGGAAATCAGCGCCGGTTCGTCCACCAGATCACCTCTAGCAGCATTGATCAGCACAGCATTTTTCTTCATGGCCGAGAGAGCAGATTCGTTGATCAGATGATGCGTTTGTTCGGTCAAGGGCGCCAGTACCACGAGATAATCACATTCCCTCGCCATCGAGGCGACGGCCTGAAACGGATAAATTCGGCGGGGAATTTCCCCGGTAGGATCGCCGGTGCCGGGTTCGCGGTAGGCGGGGCGTTCTTCAGGGTGCATCACATCATATTTGGCAGCCAGTACGGTCATGCCCAACGCATCGCATAGGCGTGCCAGTTCGCGCCCGATGCTGCCATAGCCGATGATGCCAACGGTTTGATCGCGCAGTGGAACAGATGCGAAGGTAATGGCTGGCCCGGTGGTAGGCTCTCCACGCTTTTGAGGCCATTCCGCGGCAGCCTGAAAACGCATCAATTGCAGAAGTCGAAAATTGAAAGCGGTCATCAACATCAGGCAAAATTCTGCCATAATGGTGGCGTGGATGCCGCTGGTGGTGGTCACTTCAACGTCCTGCGCTTTGAAGATCGGGGCTTTCACCATATGATCGGCGCCAGCAGAATGAAGTTGAATCCAGCGCAAACGGGGTGACTGTTCTGGCAGAGGAAAATTATTCGTGGTGTACAGCACTTCTACTTCAGCCCACACCTTATCTGGAACTGCGCCGGTATAACGTTCAACCTTGAGCCGGGGCGAGATCGCACGAAAATCTGCCAATTCAGCATCACTGAAGTCGAAAGTTACAACCACATTGATTGGACGGGACGGATCACCAGAGGGAACACTCATCGGTTTTGCTCCTGTTAGAGTAGCGCCAGCCAGATCGTGGTGTTAGAGTCTCCGTGTAGCAACAAGGAGTTATGACAATGGGCTTGATGGATGGCAAAGTGGCGCTGATTTTCGGCGTTGCTAACAAGAATTCTATCGCGTGGGGCATCACCAAGAAACTACATGATGAAGGTGCGACGATACTTCTCTCTTATGCGGGGGAAATATTGGAGAAGCGCGTTTTTCCGCTGGCCGAGGAAATCGGTTGTACATTCGTAGAGCAGTCCGATGTGACAGATGACGCGCAGCTTGATCAGCTTTTTGAGAAGGTCAAGGAAAAGTATGGTCGTATTGATACGCTGGTGCACTGCGTGGCTTTCGCTAACCGTGAGGATTTAGGTGGGCGGTTTGTGGATGTATCTCGCGAAGGTTTCAAGATGGCGATGGACATTAGCGCTTACAGCCTGATCGCAATGGCAAAGCGCGCCGAACCGCTGATGACCGAAGGCGGCAGCATTATGAGTCTGACTTATTATGCCTCTGAAAAAGTCATGCCAAAATATCATGTCATGGCAATTGCGAAAGCGGCGTTAGAGACGATTACCATGTATCTCGCCAACGATCTTGGCCCCAAGGGTATTCGTGTGAATGCGATTAGCGCCGGGCCTATCAAGACGCTGGCGGCAGCAGGGGTTCCCGGTTTCCGCCTGATGTTGAAATATTCGGAGAAGGCGTCGCCGCTGCGTAAGCTGGTCACTCAAGAAGACGTAGGCGATCTGGCGCTGTTTCTATCCAGCGACATGAGCACGTCAATTACTGGCGAAGTAATCCATATTGACGCCGGCTACAATATTCTGGGTATGACGCTGACCGACGAAGACCGCGAAGCGATTAACGATTAAGCCCCGAAATTGAATAGGGATAACAATGGCCGGCTAACAGTTCCGGCCATTGTTGTTTTAGAGCGCGGTGAACGGCCCGATCTCCTGTATTTGCACCGCGACGCCATCCAACTGGCCGGGTAAATTCGCCACGGCCTGCGCGGCTTCCCCGGTAATAGGCTTCGCGGCGGGGTCAACCATCACGATCACGCCAATCTCATCTTCATCTCGATCTTCTATGTGAATATTGCCGACGCCGACGCCAATAACGCCGGGTACCGCCAACAACAGCGTCTCGTATTTTTTTTGCACAGCGATAGCCCGCTCCATAGCATCATCTACGGGCGATGTTGGCTCAAAGTAATCGCTCATATGTCTATCCCCAGAGTCATCAATACCACATCAATTGGTGTGAAGATGGTGGCTAATGAGGAACCCGCGAACAATAAGCCAACGGCGTGGTTTTCGACGGTATCTACAATCAGCGAGCCACTATCCCCCCCCTGACTCATCGGGTCGGCGATCACCTGACCGACGAACTGTGCCTGTTTGTTCCCATGCGCGGTGGCATAACCTACATTTACGGTGGCGTTAAGCAGCTTGATGCTGCCTTCGGTGTAGCCGGTGGTGCGGCCAAACTTACGCACGCGCATGCCCAGCGTTGGTGTTGTGGTTATATTTACGATGCCGATTTGCTGGATGTCGTCACTGAAAAGCGCCAGATCGACCGGGCGGCCAAGCGCGCAGTCACAGGTGTTTTGCGGCGTAGATTGCGCGTCAAAAGCCCGCGTGCTCAAGATCGGTGTCGGGCCATTTACAGTTTGCGCAACAACCTGCGCGGCTGAAACGGCCTGTACACGCTTGCTGCTGCCGAATAACCCGGCAGCGCCGTTGAGCAGCGAAATTAGCACGTTTAAAATATCACAGGGCGCGCCGGGCGCAGGTGGGTTCGTTGGGCTGCTGGGCGGTATTGGCGTGGGATCAGGCGTCGGATTTTCGGTTGGAGGATCTATCGGCAGTCCAACAACTTCCGGGGTGTTAAACTGCGAGTCGCCAATGTAGGCCAGCTTTACATATCGCTCTAACTTGGCGACTACATCCGCCGGGTTTTGACCGCCATCCATCGCTGCCGGTTGCAAGATTACATCCCCTAAGAGTGCATCGTTGCAGTTTGCCAGCACATGATTATTGGAAAGTAGGAACATGTCGCCGGTACGCTTGTCTTTGACCATCGTCCCCAACGTGCCTGCGGTAATTTTGAAGTGACCGATGCTGACGCCTGCTGGTATCACCGGGCGAAAGCGATCTTTAGGGGTCTGGTTTGCCCAGAGCTGCCCAACTTCAAGCACGTCGGTACGCAGTCCTTCAAGATCACGGGGAATGATCTCCTCAGGAGTCAGCGCCGCCAGCGGTTTTTTGCGCTCGACCAGTACTACGACGGCAACCTCGTCGGTAGGCACACCGTCTTTATCTTTATAACCCACGCCCACGCCAACAACATTGGGTTTGTTCAGCAGGTCCTTTTCATGAAGCGATTGTGCCTCAAACGCTTGAAATTCAGACATCCCTATTTCTCCCATGTTGTATGGCGCTGCTTGAGTTAATCTTACTGCGAATTTGCGGTGACCGCTTTAACCGGGGCTGCTTCCTATCCATAATTCCACAAAAGTTGAATTTTTAGCGAAGATTTGAACCTGAAATATTGCCATCGCGCTTATCCAACTAGGATGCGAATATCGTAATCATTCATGCCGTTGATGCCGATCCAGAACGGACGCACCAGTTCGTAATCACAGCTTCCTTCGGTCACAAGTCGTAGACGGATGATGTAGGTTCGGGCGATATCATCTTGATCGGCACTCAACACTTCATGACGCGCATCACAGCCGCGCCCGCGACTCCAGAGTCCGGCAATGGCGCGGGTAGGGATGCCGCCAACCGGCGCAAAATCAAATTCGTGGCGGGTGACGGGGCGAGGGCAGAATTGACTGTTATCCGAACCATCGAAAAGCGCAGTCAGCGCTTCCGGGCTGCGCATGACGAACACCCGCCCCGCAGCATCATATGCCGATTCAAAACAAATCCCCTCAAATACGGAATTTGCATCAACAAAAGCAAAAGGCAGCGATGTCCATGTTGGCGTGATCGGCAGCACATCGGTTGGCGTAGCAATCAGTTCTGAGAGCGTTGGCGTTGGTGTGGCATCCGGCGCGTCTCGCGTGCAGGCGGCACAAAAAATCAGCGAAATGAATGCTAGAAATATCGAAATCTTTAATTCGCGGACGTATAGAACTCGTGGTAACATGACTTTGCACACAGGCGCACTTTTACGATAGGTCCCATTCTCTATGCGCATCTTGATCATATCCGATATTCACGCGAATCTCACCGCATTTGACACCGTTCTCAATGATGCAAAAAATGATTGGGATTATGTATGGTGTTTAGGCGATGTTGTGGGGTACGGGCCAGACCCCAATGAATGTGTGAATTTACTCAAAACGCTGCCCATGCTCTGCCTTGCCGGAAACCACGACTGGGCGGCATTAGGGCGGTTGGATATTCGCACCTTCAACCCCGATGCCCGTAAGGCGGTTGATTGGACCCGCAATACGCTTACCCCTGCAAATACGGCGTTTCTTGAAGCACTTCCCACCACGTTTGTTGTTGGTAATTATACCCTTGCTCATGGGAGTCCGCGTGAGCCAGTGTGGGAGTACATTTTAGAGCCGTTGATCGCCGCGCTCAATTTTTCTCACTTCGAAACGCCATATTGTCTGGTTGGGCATACGCATCAACCGATCATTTATGAGCAAGTGAGTGAACATGGAGATACTGAGGCCATTTCCCCGGTTTACCGCGCGAAGCGGCAGTTGAATGGCCGCCGGCAGATCATCAATCCTGGCAGCGTGGGGCAGCCGCGCGATGCAAACCCGGATGCTGCGTATGCAATTCTTGATGATGAAACCAACACGTGGGAATATCGCCGGGTGCCATATGATATCCCCTCTGTGCAAAAACGTATGCGTGACTATGATATGCCGGAACGCCTGATCGCCCGGCTTGAACACGGCTGGTGATCTATGGCCGGTAAGCGCGCTGCTAAAGAAACCGATCTGCTTGATGACCTGAGTGGTGAAGATGGCGATCTAAGCGGCGCCGATCTCACGGCCAAGATGCGTGATTATCTGGCGGAAATTTTTCGTTTGAGCGACCGCGCGCGCGATACAGGCACGAGCGATGGTTATATCGGCACATCGGCGCTGGCTGAATTAAAAGATGTCAGCCCGCCCGCCGTGAACCGGATGGTGACGCGCCTGCGCGAACTTGGCTATTTGGCCCATGAACCCTATAAAGGTATCCGTCTGACTCCAGAAGGCGAACGCGAGGCGCTCAAACAGCTTCGTCGTCAGCGTATTGTTGAGGCTTTTCTGGTCAACGTGATGCAGTTCCATTGGCACGAAATTAAATCAGAAGCAGATCGTATGGCACATGCGCTGCCAGATGTGATTGCAGATCGTATGTGGGAGATGGCCGGGCATCCGGAAGTTTGCCCGCATGGCGAACCCATTCCATCGGCAAATGGAGATCTTCCCCCTTCAGATGATCAGCTTCTGATCAACGCGCCGCACAATCACCTGCTGATCGTCACCCGCGTGCGTGCCCGTGAAAGGGATCGGCTTGAATATATTGCCGCGCTGGGGCTGCTTCCGGGAACACAAATTGAAATTTTGCAGATGGCCCCCTTCAATGGGCCGATCCAGCTTCGTGCAGGCAAAGAATATCGAATTATTGGCCACAACCTTGGCGAGATGATCAAGGTCAAGCCGGAGTGACGTTCACCATTCGCGCCGCTGAAAATCAGGATGCTGAGATACTTTCAGCTCTCGCTTATCGCTCCAAAGCGCACTGGGGCTATGACGACACTTTCATGCAGGGCGCGGGCCAACTTTTGACCATCACCCCGATGATTATTTTGCTTCATCCGATCTTTGTAGCCGAGATTGACCGCGAAATAGTAGGTTTTTACGGCCTGCGAGTGTGGCGCGACGAACCGAAAATCGAAAGAGCAGTTGAGCTGGATTACCTGTTCATTGAACCGGTTTATATTGGCAAAGGTATTGGCCGCGGGCTGTTCAAGCACGCTATAAAAACGGCGGCGGCATTGGGCTATCGCACGATGGTCATCGCTGCCGACCCTAATGCTGAAGTTTTTTATGAGAAGATGGGCGCGGTCACTTTTGCGGGCTTTCCATCTGATCTTGTAGAAAATCGTGTTCTACCGCTGATGCGCT
Source organism: Anaerolineae bacterium (assembly GCA_014879665.1). Classification (GTDB taxonomy): domain Bacteria; phylum Chloroflexota; class Anaerolineae; order Aggregatilineales; family Phototrophicaceae; genus Flexifilum. The sequence goes on from JACSRP010000124.1 coordinate 12,303, forward strand.
ATGAACTTTCGGAGTGAACCCGCTTGTCACAAATTGTAGTGATCGGGGCGGGGCTTACCGGGCTGGCTGCCTGCCGGGAATTGGAACAGCTCGGCGTGAATTACACGCTGATCGAGGTGAAACCGCGCCTCGGCGGCAGTATTCAAACCACCCGTCAGGACGGCTTCGTCTTTGATAATGCCGCTTTCGACCATGAGAAAAATAGCAATTGGCCGTTTCTCGATGCCCTTGAGATGAATGAGGCCGAAGTTTTGCGTCACGTCGGGAAATGCCGGGATGGCGCGCTGGTGGTCTTTCGGGATGGCACCGATACGCTTGTGACGGCGCTCTCTAAAACGCTCAAGCACACCGTCATGACTCGTATGGCCGTGAGCAGCATTGGCTTCGTTGATGATCGGCGGTTGGGAATTTGTCTGGAAAACGGGTTGATGTTGGAGACGCGGGGCATCGTTGCGGCATTACCGGCGCGTTACGCTGAACATATGCTGCGCTCGTTGAGTATAGACGCCGCCTTCCGGCTGCTGGATTATGAATATGACCCTACCATTCGGGTTTCTCTGGGCTGCCACCGCCGCGATCTGAACACCTTTGATATTGATAGAGCGCATGAACGCGCCGCTGTCGCGGGCGCCCCCTTGAAATTCTTACAACTCTACACGCATGCAGAACTACCAGAGCGTATTCCTGCCGAACATGTGATGCTGCGCGTTGGCCTGCGCCTAAGCGAGATGATTCAACCAGCCAATGCCCTGGAGTTTGTGATCAGGGTGCTAGAAAATTTGCCGCCGCTGGCGCATGTAGTGGGCTGGTGGCCGGAAGGAGATCCGCTGACCCGCGATTTTCCGGAGCACAGCGCCAATATGGATGCGTTGGATGCACTTTTACCGCCGAACGTCGCCATTGCTGGCAGTGATTACCGGGCGCGGGGCTTGAATGATCAAGTCGAACAGGGACGGGCGGCGGCGCGGAAAGTTGCCGCAAATATCGGATGATATCGGATATTTGATTCGTATTTAGCTGAAATTCACAATCTTCATTCTCAAATATTCGGGCAGATTACATTTATATTCAGAGTACAATGGCGCTGCAATCGGGCGATTGTTATGCGCTTGTGTAACGATTCTACGGCATGAGTTGCGAAATTCTACGCGATTCTTACGTGAAATGGGTGATTTTCATAGTAAGTATTATCGAAATTGACTATTCAAGACTAGGCGAACTGATATAATCACTGATATGCGATCATGAGAAACGATGCGAAAGTCCCGCCGGTAGTTGTACAGATCCGTGATATGACTAAAACGTACACGGAAGGTGGGGTTACGCGCACTATTCTCGACAGCGTTAATTTAGACGTTCACGAAGGCGAATTTTTCGTCCTATTAGGGAAGAGCGGCAGTGGTAAGAGTACCCTGCTTAACCTCGTCAGTGGAATTGATCTGGTTGACTCTGGCAGTATTGTCATTCACGACACCGATATTACCCGCTTGAATGATCGCCAGCTAACCCTTTTCCGACGTGCTTACATTGGTTTTGTTTTTCAATTCTTCAACCTTATTCCTACTCTGACCGTTCTTGAGAATATAATGCTGCCTCTGGAATTGAGCGGGCAGTATGACCTTGCTCGTAAACGGGGCAAGATGCTCTTAGAACGGGTCGGACTTGCAGATCGCGCTGCCACTTATCCCGATCGGATTAGCGGAGGCGAACAGCAGCGGGTCGCTATTGCACGGGCGTTGGTGAGCGATCCAGCGTTGGTGCTGGCAGATGAGCCAACTGGCAATCTGGATGAGGAGACGGGCGAGCGCGTGCTTGATCTGCTGCTGGAAATTACACGTTCATCAGGAAAAACGCTGATGATGGCAACCCACAATCCTGAGATTGTGCCGTTGGCCGACGTTATATGCCGGATCCACGAGGGAAAACTTGTGGTTAGTCAACCACATACAGTGGAGGAATCATCCTTATGAGCCAGTTCGACGATCTTGCATTGAAGCAAGCCTTATCTGAACTGCGTGACGTGAATAAAGAGAAGCGCCGCACAGCCGTGATGAAGTTGGGGATGATGGGCGGCGATGAAGCTGTTCGCAGCCTGATCACCATCGTTCGCAATCAAAATGAAGATTTGATCGTTCGCGGGCGCGCGGCGCTTATGCTTGGGAAGTTGGGTGATGATCGCGCTGTCGATCCGCTGATCGAAGCACTGCATTCGCGGGGCTATCAGGCGCGGGTGAACGCAGCCCAATCGCTGGGTAAACTGGGCGACCCGCGGGCAATACCGTCGCTGGTGAAGATTGTGCGCACTGAAACCGATACAGTGCGTGATACCGCCATCCAATCGCTGCGGCAGTTAGGTTTTGATCCAGATGCGCCGCCTGATGCAGCTGCTGACGCTGTTCCTGAAGCATTTCGTAAAGCCTTGAGCGACGCTTAGGACTTTATCATTGCTGGAAACTACGCTCTCATTAACGGATGCCATATCCGGGCATCCGTTTTTGATTCCTAAGAATCCCTACAACCTGATACACTCGTCAAATTATTCCCGCTTATAGGCTGTCCATGCATTTACCAATTATTACCCGACTTTCGGGACGCTATATTTTCCGCAGCCTGCTGCAAAGCGTGCTCTTCATCATCGGCGTGGCGTTGGGCGTGGCGATGGTGGTGGCAATTGATCTCGCCAATACCTCCGCCAGCCGCGCCTTTGAATTGAGCGCGCAGTCTATTGCCGGGAAAGCCACCCATCAAATCGTGGCGGCAAGCGGCGAACTACCCTCAATGTTATACCGGGAACTACGAGTTATACCGGGGTTGGAAGCTTCCGCGCCGATCATCGAGCATCTGGTGCGTTCGCCGCAGCTTGGCGATAGACCGCTGCGCTTGCTGGGCGTAGATCCGTTTGCCGAGCCGCCGTTTCGCAATTACCTGACCAATATTGAAGTTTCCGGCGAAAGCCAGTCTCCGTTTGAGGCGCTGACTGATTTTCTAGCGACACCGAACACCGCCCTGATCAGTGCCCGTACCGCCGAACGCTATGGTATACAACCGGGCGATACCCTCACTGTGCAGCCTGGCGGCAAACCGGCACAGCTTCAGATTGTTGGCGTTCTGGTGCTGGATGGGTTAGGGGCATCTGCGTTGGATGACTTGATTTTGACCGATATCGCCACCGCGCAGGAAGTGGCCGGGCGTTCGGGGATGATCAGTCGCATTGATCTGATTCTGCCGCCAGATTTTGACACCAACCAGATCACCGCACTGCTGCCTGAAGGCGCGATCCTGACCACACCTTCGGCTAGAAGTGATGTGCTGAGCCAGCTTACCGACGCATTTGAACTGAATTTACGGGCGCTAAGCCTGCTGGCGCTGGTGGTTGGCGTATTCCTGATTTACAACACCGTCAGCTTCAGCGTAATCCGCCGCCGCGCAGTTTTCGGTATTTTGCGCTCAATAGGGGCGACGCGCAGTCAGATTTTGCGGTTAGTGCTGGGCGAGGCGCTGTTCCTGAGCGTAGTTGGCGTGATTATCGGGCTGGGGCTGGGCATTATTTTCGGGCGTTTTGCGGTGGGTATCATCGCCCAAACGATCACTGACCTGTATTTTACGGTGAATGTGCAGGGCGTAACGCTGGACGTGGCGACGTTGGCCAAGGCGGCGGTCATTGGCCTGCTGGCAAGTGTCGCTGCTGCTTTCATCCCGGCGCTCAGCGCCACCAGTACGCCGCCTGTGGGTTCGCTGCGGCGTTCCTTGTTTGAAGAAAATGCGCGCCGCTTGCTGCCATTGGTTACGCTGGGTGGCGTGATCATGGTTATTCTGGGCATTCTGCTGCTGCAAATTCCTACCCGCGATCTCGCCCTCAGCTTTGGTGGCTTATTTTGTATCGTGGTGGGCGGGGCGCTGTTCACGCCAATAGCGCTGGATATGATCACGCGGCTTGCGCCGGGTGTATTGGCGCGCATTTTCGGCGTTCTTGGCAAAATGGCGCCGCGCGCCGTATCACGTTCACTTAGTCGTACCTCGGTTGCCGTCGCCGCGCTGACAGTTGCCGTGAGTGTGATCGTCGGTGTCAGCGTGATGATCTCGTCATTTCGCAATACCGTGACCGAATGGCTGACGATCACGCTGGGCGCAGATATTTATATTTCTCCGCCGCAGGTGATGGCAGTGCGCGCGCAGGGAGATATTGACCCGGAATTGGCAGAACGTGTTGCCGCAGTGTCTGGAGTCGCCAGTGTGGTCAGCGGGCGCAATGTGACGGCACAAGCGCCGGATTACCCCGATCTGCCGGATGTTAATTTGCTGGTTGCTGGCGGTGAACTGACCGGTGGCCAGCGCCCGTTTGTGTGGCTGGCAGACGGCTTAAACTCAGAAAATTACTGGGCTGCGCTGCAAACTGGCGATGTGATCATGGTCAGCGAGCCGTTCGCATTTCGCCGCAATATCACGCCTGAAAATAATACGCTGCGACTGATCACCGATGATGGCGAAATGACCTTCACGGTGCTGGGTGTGTTCTACGATTACGCCTCGGATCAAGGCAGCGTGTTCATGGCCGATCCCGTCTATAGGGGGCATTTTGACGATCCCTTTATCACCACCATGGGCGTTTTCTTAGAAGCTAGCGCAGATGATGAGACGGTTTTGGATGGTATTCGCGCGGCGCTGGCCGGCACTGATCTGTCTGCGCAGAGCAACCGTGACCTGCGAAACGCGGCGATTAATGTGTTTGAGCGCACATTTGCTATCACCCAGGCGTTACGACTGCTGGCGGTGATCGTGGCCTTCATCGGCATTCTAAGCGCGCTGCTTTCGCTGCAAATTGAGCAAACGCGGCAGTATGGGATCATGCGCGCAGTGGGTTTAACACCCGGTCAATTATGGCAGTTCACGCTGCTGCAAACGGGGCTGATGGGCTTTGTCGCCGGGGCAATGGCGCTGCCCATCGGGTTGGCACTGGCGATTGTGCTAATTTACGTAATCAATGTGCGCTCTTTCGGTTGGACGATGCAGCTTTCGCTGGCACCGGAAGAATTTCTGCTGGCGTTTGTGGTGGCGGTAGCCGCAGCGATCATCGCCGGGCTGTATCCCGCCCGCCGCATCAGCAAATTGGTGACGGCGGAAGCGCTGCGGGGGGAGTAGGGGATTAAGAAGATATGGGGGAAGAATAAGAACGGCGCATACCCCGTGACCACTACATCATCACGTTCTCGTAAATATCCTCATTGCCGAATTGGCGCATCAGGATGATAACATGCTCCAGATCGTCAAACGCATCCTTCATGCTTTGCTCGTAGGCGATTACCTCGCCAGCATCCTTGCCGTACAAAGTGAGGCTGTCCATTAAGCTGCCAATCGTGATCACGATGCTGTTTCCAGACTCTGGCGACAGCAGCGTCCATCTTTCCGCATGATATTTTTTGATCAACTGCGCCTCTTCAGCGGTAAACTGAACTTTGATGCGAAGCTCGAAGCCAGCTTTGCCTGTATCAGCAGTCATCCGGGTGATCGTTGCATACCATTCCACGTGCCTAATGCTCCGTAATTGCTTATACTCACGTCACACTCATCCACGGATATCTTTAGCTTAGGACACAAATCGCGTCAGCCCGTCCTGATAGGTGTCCGAGAATCCGGCGTTTTCTGGAGTCATCATGGCGTTGTACCGGCTGTTTCTTCTGGGAGAGATGCGGCTAGAGCAGGGTGGAACTTCGTCACCGCTTCGCACCAAGGGGGAACAGCGATGGATTGCCCTCTTAGCCTTGCTGGCTTTAGAACGCCGAAAAATGGATCGGCGTATGCTCGCCCGTTTCATCTGGCAGTATGAAGAAAAGCCGATGGATCGCCTGCGCCGGCATACGCTGGAAGAACTGAAGAAGAAAATCCCCCCCGAACTACTGAAGATCACGCCAGATAGCGTTCACCTGATAACCGATAACTTATGGGTAGATGCCAATATTTTCGCCGATGCGCTTGATGAGTCGGGTGATCTGGCGCAAAAATCGCTTCCGGTTGATGGGGCGCTGGCGTTATATGAAGGTGATTTTATGGAAGGGTTTACCTTCCCTGAAATCGGGGCTTTTTCGGAATGGCAGGAAAATAAAACAACATTTTTGAGAGACTTATTTACGAAGATGATTAGCGGCAAAATATCAGAATCTTTCCGTGCTGGCGATCTGGCGGGCGCAGAGGCTTATGCTGCCCGATGGGTGAAACGCAAGCCGGGGGATGTGCAAGCGCATGCATGGCTGCTTAGTATTTACGAACAGCAGGCGAACGTGAAAGCCAGAGCGCGGCATCTGCGCAGAACGAAGACTATCTTTACAAAATATGGGATTACACCTACTGATTTTCGACGTGCGCAGGCTCAGGTGGACAGTTTTGCATCTCAATTGCCCGGCAAGCCGCTGCTGAAAAAAGCGCCGCTCAAAGACATCATGATGCCTGATCTTGATCGAGGGAATCCGCCGTTCTATCAGGATTATCTCGACGCGCTCTTTAATCTTGCTGCGCGAAACCCCGATCAGGCGATCAAGTATGCGGGGAATATCTCGCGGATATTGTTTGACCTGATGGATCATCCGCAGCAGGTGGATCAAATGCTGACGGAAGTGGAGCGGCTGATTTTAGGGGGTGATCACGGCGTAAATTTAGAGACCAAATTTCGCTTAACCTTGCAGCGCCTGCGTATTTACCGCGCGCTGTCGCTGACCGATAAGGCCGTTCAACTGGTGAATGATTTTCGAGATGATGCACCTCCCTTGTTGGAGATCGATCATGAAACCCGGGCCGATTGGTTGAGAAACCGCGCTTTAATTCGCTGCTGGATAGAGGGTGACTACCGAAGCGCGTTAGATGATTTTGAACAAGCCCGGGTTGAATCCGTCCTTGCTGGCAAGATGGACTGGGAAATAGGCATCGTTGCGGATATGGGACTGGTTCACTGGAATCAGGGTAACTACACTTTAGCTGAACAGCTTATCAGATTTAGCAAACAACAGTATATGCTTATTGGCGGGCATGATTTGAATATGATCCGCTGTACGGGCAATCTGGGGCTGGTTTATTTGTTTCAAGGGAAACTTGAACTGGCTTTTGAAAACGTGACCCGGCAGTTGGATCTGGCAACCAGCCTGTCGTATATCCATGAGACACGGCGCGCCACCGGCAACCGGGGCATCATCCGCTTTCATCTTGGTCAATACAGCGATGCGATTGCTGATCTGGAAACATCCATCCAGATGGTCAAGGCAGAGAACGAAGGCTATGTAAACTGCCTGATCAACTTGAGCCGCTGCTACCGGGCGCAGAAAAACCAGCAGCTATCCCATGAATTGGCGCGTGATGCCCTTGCATTGGCGGAGGTCAAAGGCTATCACAGCGTTAAAATTATCGCACAGCGTGCATTGGCTGAAATTTTGCCCCACGATCAGGCAGTAGCGTTGTTGAAGGAAACAAAAAACGCTGCCCATGAACGTCAGCGGTATTTTGATGAGGCGGCGTGCCTGCTGCTGCTGGCGGAATATACCCGTGACGCCCGTTCTCAGAATAGCTACTGGAAACAGGCGTCACGTATTTTGCATACGCTTGGCGCTCAACGCTGGCTAGAAAAAAGCCCGTTCGAGCTTCCGACGCTGTAAACTACAGCGCCGAGGTTAATTCCTCAGCGGCTTGCTAGTTTGCAGCATGTGGGCGATGCGTTCCATCGTCTTTGGCTCGCCTAGCAAGCTCAAAAACGCCTCGCGCTCCAGATCGAGAAAAATCTGCTCATCAATCCAGCCCGGCTCGCTGATCGCGCCGCCGGTGAGAATATAGCCCAATTTACGCAGAATGAGCGCATCGTGTTCGCTGGCGTAACCCCCATCTACAAAACCTTCAACCGCCAGCATCAGCGCGGCGTAGGCATCGCGCCCGGCGGCGTAGACTTTGCCGGCGTGCTGCGGCACATAATTTCGCGCCAGATGCAGGGCTTCGCGCTTGGCTTCTCCGAACAGGTAACTACGATTCATCACGATACGGTCACATGAAGTTAGGAAGCCCATTTCGCGCGCCATTTTCGCGCTCTCGCTTACTTTCGCCAGCGCGATATTCTCAAAGGCCTTTTGCAGATGGGGCAGTGGATCGGCATTCTGATGGCTGATCATGACCGGGTTCAGGATGCGCCGCACCATTTCCTTACAACCGCCGCTGCCGGGAATTACGCCGACGCCCACTTCTACCAGCCCCATATAGAGTTCAGAATGGGCGACCACCCGCGCACCTGCCATGATCAATTCTGCGCCGCCGCCTAACGCCATATTGTGCGGGGCGATAATCACCGGCTTGCCGGCATAGTGCATGGCTTGCATCAGGCTTTGCGATGACCTGATAAGCGCATCAAGTTGATTGAACTGCCCGGCCTGCGCCGCCATCGCCACCATGAACAGGTTTGCGCCGATGCAGAAACGTTCCGCTTCACTGCCGATGATTAGCGCATCGAACTGTGAACCTAACAGCTCCAGCGCCTTCCAACCCATCTCGATCAGATCGGTATCCAGCGCCTGTGCCGGGCTGTGAATTTCAAGCAGCGCAGCGCCATCGCCAATATCCCAGATGCTGGCGCCGGAATTGCGTGCGACTGGTGATGCGTTTGCACGCAATTTAGCCACCTGAATCGCCATAGTGTCCTGCGGCAAGGTTATATAAAGCTGTTCCTGCGGGCTGTAATAGGCAGTCGCATTTCCGGCGGCATCGCGTTGGTAAAAGGTGCTGTGTCCATTCGCCAGCATCTGCTTCACCCAGTCAGCCACTGGGTAGCCCGCCGCCTCAAATTGAGGCACAGTTTCGGCTATTCCCAGCGCATCCCAGATTTCAAACGGGCCAAGCTCATGGCTGAAGCCCCATTTCTGAGCATTGTCAATATTGACGATAGTTTCGGTAATTTCTGGCACGCGCTGCGAGGCGTAGGCCAGATAAAAGGCGTGGTGATGCCATAGATATTTTGCGGCGCGATCTTCTTCGTCCAGCAGCAGCTTAATGCGTTCGCCGGTATTTTCAACTTTGCGGTGCTTGCTCACGCTGTCGAAACGTGCTTTTACCGGCGGCTCATATTCAAAAGTTTTGAGATTCAGAGACCAGAATTCTTTTTCGCCGCCCGCGCCCTTCACCGTCTTATAGAAGCCCTGCCCGGTTTTATTGCCCAACCATTTGTTTTCCAGCAGCCTATCGAATAGGGCGGTGGTGCCGGAATGTTCCAGTACTATACGTGCCGGATCATCGGGGATGGCCGGATATAGATTTCGAGCCACGCCGACGGCCACATCAATACCCACCAGATCGTTTAAGCGGAAGGTAGCGGTCTTAGGACGGCCAATCAGCGGGCCGGTGATGCTGTCAATTTCTTCAACCGTGAAATCGCCGTCAAGGGCAGTATTTATACCCTGCATGCCGGTCATGGTCATGAAACGATTGCCGATAAAATTGGGTGTGTCTTTACACAAAACCACCCCTTTACCTAGCATTTCGCTGCCGTACTGCTGAATGAAAGCCAGAATTTCAGGATCAGTGTTCGGGCCGGGAATCACTTCCAGTAGTTTCAAATAGCGCGGCGGGTTGAAAAAGTGAGTGCCTAAAAAGCGGCGCGTGAACGTTTCGGGCAGCCCTTCGGCGATGTCGTGAATGGGCAATCCGCTGGTGTTGGTGCTAACAATGGTGTTTGGTGAAACGACTTCTGCCAGCTTTGCCATCAATGCCCGTTTTATATCCAGACGCTCAACCACCACTTCGACGATCCAATCAGCATCAGCCACCAGCGCCAGATCGTCATCAATATTGCCGGTGCTGATCAGGCTCAGATCATTCTGGCTGAACAACTGGGCAGGGCGGCTGCTGGCAGCGCGCTTTAGCCCTTCATTGACGATAGCATTGCGCTTTGCTGGTAGATCGCCGGGCTGCGTATCTTTAGCAGCAATATCCAGCAGCGTCACTTTGACGCCAACAGACGCTAGCAGGGTTGCAATGCCGCCGCCCATGGTGCCGCTGCCGATCACTGCTGCTTTGCGTATTTGATAAGCCATAGAAAGAAACTCCTTGTGTTTAGAGGTTATATATACAAAAAGACCATGCTTGTTTTCTTCAAAGCTTGAAGAAATGTTTATGATGCCCGTGCTTCCGAGCCAATTGCAGACGACCTAATTATGGTTTCGGCGCAAAAGCCCGGCTTAAAAAGATCGTGGTTTTGACAGCGCCCGATTCAATCTGTTCACAGCCTGCATTCTGGCGCTGCGAAGGCTGTCTTTAACAGGATGTCTTTCACGAAGCGGATAGCCATGCTGCACTAGCCAATCCCCGAACCAATCTTCGATCTGATTCACCTGTGCGGGAGAAAGCACCGTTTTCCAGCGGCCTGTTTGACCGTTTAAAATATGCCGATTATGGAGTTGAGTTGCCGGATCAAATCGGGTGTTCATAACCGGATTGCCTTTTTTTTTTATAATCGAAAGCGGCGATTCTAGCGCGCTGTGCCTGCATATTGCAGTGTTCGGCAAGGTTATCGGCAAATTCTTGGGTGATCTTCAAATTCAGGTGTTTGGCAATACGCATGACCTCTTTGCCTGAATTATCTTGTAGATCGATTTCATACCGGCTGACCAGCACGTCTGGCTGTTTCGTCCAGATGTCAAAATGCTTAATCGCATCTTGCAGCATGTTATGGATATAAGCTGCATCAAAGCGCAACTTCTGCATTTCCATCCATGAGGCCGTAACATCACGCAAATCACGATATGAATAGATGAACTTGACGGGTGCTCCCTGATGTAATTTTTCAACTTCCGGCCACCAGTAATGGCATTTGACAACCTGCCATTTCGTATGATCGTATTCTTTCGTCACTGCCTCTGTGAATTGCTCAGGCTTGTAAAAGAACCCGGCAGACTCTCCAACGTTTAACTGTTCTACCAGCGTCGTCGTCAGGTTGAATTGCAAAGTTGAGCCTGAACGCATCATCCCGCAGCATACGATCCACATCGTGCGTTACCCCAATTCCTTGCTTGAATAGCCCAGAATACGCCGTGCCACGATCAAGGTGTTAATCTGGCCAGTGCCTTCAAAAATATCATTGATCTTGGCATCGCGCATCCATTTTTCAGCCAGCCATTCGCGGCTGTAACCCATCGGACCAAGGAGCTCGACGGCTTTCTGCGAAATTTGCGTGACTACCTTACCGGCTTTAGCTTTGGACATGGCCGATTCTAGATTGTTCGGCTGGCGCTGATCCAGCAGTATAATCGCGCGCAAAGTGAGCAGGTAGGCCGCTTTCAACTGCGCCTCCATCTCTAATACGTCGCGCTGAATGGCGCTCAACTTATGGTAGGGCAGGTTGTAAAGGATTTCGACGCTTTCTTCCGCCAGCTTCTCTTTAACAAATTCCAGCGAAGCACGGCCAATACCCAGCGCGCTGGCGGATACCAGCGGGCGGGTCGCGTCAAATGTCGCCATCGCCCCTTTGAAACCGCCGCCGCCTTCGCGCTGTACTTCCGGGCTGCCGAGGATGTTATCGGCGGGGATGCGCGCATTATCCAGCACAATCGAGGCAGTATCACTGGCGCGGATGCCATGCTTGATCTCGGTCTTGGTCACTTTAACGCCCGGTGTTCCAGCCTCAACTACGAACGGGCGCATGCCTGCGCGCCCCGCGCTGCGGTCAATAGATGCCCAGACCACAACCAGCCCGTCTGATTCATCCAATGCCAGCTTGCCGTTAGTGCAGAAGATTTTTTCGCCGTTTAGTACCCACTGATTTGCTTCTTTGTCAAAGACGGCGGTGGTCTGAATGGCGCTGGTGTCGCTACCCGCGCCGGGTTCGGTCATCGCCATTGCCCCCCACGACGGAATTTCGCCTTCAGCGAAGCGCCGCAGGAAACGTAGTTTTTGTTCCGGCGTGCCAACGGCTTCAATAGCCGCGCCGCCTAACGAACCGCCGGGTAAGCAAAGATAAACGCCGGCATCGCCCCAACTGAGCATCTCGATCATCAGCATCAGACGCAGGTTTTGCGTGCTTTGGCGCTCCGGCTTCTTTTCGCCATCGGTAGGCGGCATCGCCAGTTTATCCAGTGTCTTTTTTTGCATCTCGCGCATCACCGGCCAGATATTCTGCACGAATATGTCCGGGCGCTGATGCTCATTTTCATCCAGTTCGCGGCTGGCGGGGCGCATGAAGAATTCTGCCGCCATTTTCGCCATATCAGCCTGCTGCTGAACATGTTCGGGAATTTCAAAAGAAATGGTCATCTCAACCTCTCGGTATACTCGTGGGTTAAAAGTTAAAAAAGAACTTCCCTGTTTTTACTTTTAACTTTTAACTACTAAACAATCGCCAATCCCTCAAACGTCGTGAACCCGCGCGCATTGCGCAGCCAGCGTTCTACTGGATATTCACGGATGAAACCGTAGCCGCCCAGCACTTGTACGCCGCTGTCGGTGACGGTCAGCGCCGCTTTATCAGCGTACTGCTTCGCCAGATACGCGGCTTTAGAGGCATCTTGCCCCTGATCCAATTGCCATGCCGCTTCCCACACCATCAAACGGGCAGCGTCCACCTCAATTGCGGCCTCTGCCAGCATGAAGGCGATGGCCTGTTTGGTGGCAATCGGCGCGCCAAAAGCCTGCCGTTCCTTCGCATAGTCCCGCGCATACTCGAATGATGCGCGAGCCACGCCAACTGCCAATGCCGCCAGCGCCACCCGGCTGCGATTCAGCACAACCTGGTAATCAAAACCCGCCGCGCCGCCTAATCGGGAGGGCAAGTCTACGCGCACATCATTCAGTTTCACGCGATAAGTGGAGAGCGCGCGCAGTCCCATCAACTTTTCTTCGCCTTCAATTTCCAGTCCATCAGCGCCGCGCCCCACCAGATAGGCATCGGCTCCACCGGTTTCGCTGTTCTTTGCGTAAACCAACATCATATCGGCATCACCTGCCAGCGGCACGTAGGCTTTTGCGCCGTTCAAACGTACTTTTGCGCCTTCAAGAGTGGCCGTGGTTTTGAGGTCGTGCGCGTCAAAAAAGATTCCGGGTTCTAACAGCGCAGCGGTCACTTTCGGCGCTTTTTCCTCAAGGAATGGCGGCAGCCACACTTCTCGCTGTTCCTCAGTCCCGTACAGGCTGACCGGATAGGCAAATAATGCCGGCGTCATGACTGCCAGCGCCGCCGAAAGATCGCCAAAGGCGAGTTCCTCAGCCGCCAGCGCGCCGGTCAACGCGCTCATTTCGCCTAGTCCGCCCAATGCTTCGGGAATGGCGGTAGGCACCAGCCCGATCTGCCAGCCTTTGTCAATTACGCTGGCGGGAAAACCGCCGCCCTCATCCGATTCATGGGTAATCGGACGAATATCGTTGGCTGCATACCGGCGTACTGTGTCAATCAACTGCTGCTGTTCGGGGGTAGGGGTGAATGAAACCATAGGTCGGAACTCCTTTAATTAAAACTTTGGTGATAAGTAATGGGTAATGAGTAACAGCATTTATGATCTCGTCACTCACCACTCATTACTTGTTTTCAAACAACCTTCCACGCTTCCAAAAACGTCGCCCTTGGCTGGCTGCTCCCATGACCAAGATCGATAGCGGTTTCAATGATCCGCCCGTCAGATAGGGTGATCATCTGGTCGGTAAGCGAGTTGAACATGATTTTCCAGCGGCGCAGCCATACATCCCCGCTGCCCTCAAAGCGCAGGCTGATATACAAAAAAGGCTCATCACGTTTGCCATGAATAGTAGCGCCGCGAATTTCGCGCATAACCCGCGTATCATTGAACAGCGTGGCTTCTGCTTCACAGCTGTATACGAATTTCTGATCGGAATGAGTGCCGGGAATGAGCGCATCTCGTTTGCCCTGTAAACCAAATTCAACGGCGCGGCCTTCGATGATATTTTCGGGTGGATTTACGCAAACGATGCGCAAGTGCAGCAGGTAATTAGTGGCTATCATGAATGCGCTACAACTCCATACATAAGATGGTCGGCCATGCGCACGGCAATGGTTGCGCCGCTCAAGCGGCCTTCAGGACGATACCACACACCTACCCAATTCTGCGCGCCTAAAAGCGTCTTGATGTAAATTGCTGCGTCAATAGGGCGAAATTCGCCCTGAGCGATACCCGCTTTGACCACCTGTAAGAATAAATTCTCGAACTCATCGCGGCGTTTGAAAAATTGTTGGCGACGTTCGACAAAAGAGGCAAATTCAGATTGATCTTTGGGCTTAGCCTCTATGTGAGGAGGGGCTACCTGTGCCAGCGCCTTGAGTTCAAAGACCATCGCCGCGCCAATAGCCGGGTGTTCAGTCAGGCCGGTGATGTGGGCAGCAATCATCCGGCGCAGCTTTGTTGAGGGGAGAACGTCGGCGCAGGCCACCGGCTCAATACGGGCAATCCCCGCATCCATCCCTAGCTCCAGAACTGCCAGCACCAGCGAATCTTTATTTGCGAAATAGTGATACAGCGTACCAGCAGTAAGCGAGACTTGCGCGGCAATATCCTTCATCGTGGTTGCGGCATAGCCATGGCGCTGTAAAACGTCGGCAGCGGCCAGCACAATCGCTTCACGATTGACCGTTTGTTCAGCAGGTTTACGTGCCAAGAAACGCGCGCTTTCTGAACAGGGAATTTCAAAATAATCAAATCTGGATTTGATTATAGTTGGCAGTGAAAGGATGTCAAATAGGGGAAACAAGAACTATCAATATCAGCGAGAAGTGTTCGCAGAATTGAAAGTTTTTCGGGCTTTTCTCTGACTTAGGTTTCGTTCAAGCGTTCAATGAAGCGGCGCAGCACCATCACTGCACGTTGATATTCATCCAGCGGTAAATGTTCATCTGGTGTATGGTCAAGGTTGCTATCGCCCGGCCCGTAAGCGATGATCGGGCAGTTCCACACTTCTCCCACAACGTTCATATCGCTAGTGCCAGATTTCAGCACAAATCCGGGGCGCTCGCCGGTATTTTCACGGATGGCAGCCAGCATCCCCCGTACCAGCGCGTTATTTCTACTGCCCTGATAGGCGCGTTCCAGCCCGTGCGCGCGCAGTTCCGCGCCTTCATCAGCCAGCGATTCTAAAACCGACAGCGCCTCTTCGGGCGGGCAAGTGGGCGGCAGGCGCAAGCTCAAAGCCACGCGCACCGTTTCAGTCAGATAATCAGTTTCAGTGTTAATGGCCCGTAGATGTGCCAAAACCTGCTCGAAGGCAGCTGTTAATCCCTGATTGCGCTCTTGCGTCCACGCTTCCACCCTCGCCCAGAAGGCAGCCCCTAGCGCTCCGGCGCTGGGTTCGGGGCGGGCAGTGTGCGCTACAGGGCGGGTGAGTTTATATTCCAGCACCAAGCGACCTTTGTAGCCAAGCGTGATCCGCCCCGATCCGCTGGGTTCGCCGATGATACATAAATCCGGCATAAACTGTTTGCGGAGATGGCGCGCGCCTTTGCTAGTGGCGCATTCTTCTTCTACCGCGCCCGCAACAACGACCCGCCATCCCGCCGGAATTTGTGATAATGCGGCGGCCTCAGTAAACGCGCACAGCGATCCTTTCGCATCCACGCTGCCACGCCCGTACAGCACACCATCGCGCATCTCAACCGGCAGATCGCCGGGAAAAGTATCAATATGACCGAGCAGCATCAGCGTGTGTTCGGCGTTCGAGTCGCCAATGATGCCTACCGCGCTGCCAGAGGCATCCATCTGCGCCATAAAATCGTGATCATTCATCCAATCGACCAGATAACTGACGGCTTCCTGCTCGTAGGTAGATGGGCTGTAACGCCGAACCAGTTCAGTGAGTAATTCAGACATAAGATTTTGAGCCGCCATGCCGCCAGATTCACCAAAAGCTCAAGGCAAATATTTCTTGGCGTTCTCTATGTCCCGGCGGTTCAAACAATCCTTTCGATGATTGCTTCAGTCGTCGCCTGTGTGCTGCCTGTGTGCGTCGTGTTTCGTGCTGCTTCTCGCATGTGCCCGGCCTGTTCACCATAGCTGAGATTATCCAGCAGCATCGCAGCACTCAAGATCGCGGCGCGGGGATCGGCGATACCCTGACCGGCTATATCCGGCGCGCTGCCATGCACTGGCTCGAATACACCATGCCCATTTGCGCCGATGTTGGCTGATGGCGCAAGCCCAAGCCCGCCGGTTAACCCGGCTGCCAGATCGCTCAAGATATCGCCAAACAGATTGGTCGTCACGATCACATCATAGCGCGATCCGTCGCTGTTGAGCGTGTCTTGCGCAAGGTGCATGGCCGCCGAATCTACCAGCCCTTCCTCTACAATGAGTTCTGGATAATGGGCTGTTACCGCAAAGGCACGTTCGCGGAAAAGCCCGCAGGTTTCCTTGAGGACGTTCGCTTTGTGGATGATGGTCAGCTTTTTGCGCCGTTTCAGCGCCCACTCGCAGGCGGCGCGAGTGATGCGCTCGCTGGCATAGGCCGTGATCACCCGTTCGGCGATAGCCGTGCTGCCGCCATCTTCGACCCGCTCGCGGCGGCTGTATAAACCCTCGGTATTCTCGCGCACGATCAGCACATTCAGCCCGTTGCCCTGCGCCGGACGCAGATTGCAAAATAGGTCAAAGTGACGGCGCAGTGAGAGGATCGGGCTTTGATAGCCAGCGACTTTGCTCATCGGCGATTGAGTCGCGCCGAATAAAATGGCATCTGATGCTTCGCAGAGCGCCAGCGTTTCACGGGGCAATGCCTCGCCCACGCGCTCGAATGTGGCGAATCCGGCTTCGGCGCTTTGAAAACTGAGCGGCAAATTGAGGGCTTCAAGCACCTGCACCGCCGCCGGAATGACTTCTGCGCCGATGCCATCGCCGTTGATGACTGTAATTGTCGGCATTTTAGACTGGCTCTCTCTTAAATCGTTTTTGCAGCATCGGCAGCAGGCCGCCTTCATTAAGAATGGCCTGCACGCCGGGCGGCGGTGGTGTGAAGGTAAAAATCTGACCGCCCGCGTGAATTTCCCCATGCTCTATATCTAGCGTGATAGTTTCACCCGTCTGCGCAGCCAGATCCACGCCGTCGCAGATGATAGGCAGCACCCCCTGATTTACGCAGTTGCGGAAATACAGCCCGTTGAATGATTCGGCGATAATGGCAGCCACACCTGCATATTTGAGCGCGGTCACTGCCTGCTCTCGGCTGCTGCCACAACCCCAGTTGCGCCCGGCGATGATGATATCACCCTGCCGCGCATTCGTTGCAAATGAAGGATCGAGATCTTCCAGCGCATGCGCTGCAAAATCTTTCGGATCGCGCACTTTATACGTATATTTGCCCGGAAAGATCACATCAGTATTCACGTTGTCGCCGTACACCCAGGCGCGATGTTGTGTTTGAGGCATAATTTGCTTCCTTGGAATCGCCAAGATGCGAAGAACGCCGGAGAATTTATGGCCAAACCCCCGGTGAACTTGGCAACCCAGCGGTTATAGAAATTCCCGCGGGTCAGTGATGCAGCCGGTGATGGCGCTGGCGGCAACCACATACGGGCTGGCCAGATAGATCGGCGCGTCAGCAGTGCCCATGCGCCCCTTAAAATTGCGATTGGCGCTGGTGATGCTGGCCTCGTTCGGCGCGGGCACGCCCATATGATTGCCCATACAAGGCCCGCAGCCCGGTGTGCCGATAGTGGCACCTGCTTCCAAGAGTGTCGAGAGCGTGCCATCTGCTGCCGCTCGTTTCAGCACCTCGCTGCTGGAAGGGATGACGATCATGCGGATGCTGACTTTATGCCCGCGCAGCACTTCCGCTGCCGCCGCTAAATCCTCATATTTGCCATTGGTGCAGGTCCCCAGAAAGGCCTGCTGCACTGGCTCTCCAGCGACATCACAAACACGCATCACGTTATCCGGCTGCTGCGGCAGCGCCACTAAGGGCGTGAGCGTGCTCACATCCAGCGCGTATTCTTCGCTGTATTCGGCATCCGCATCGGGATACAGCGGCGTGTAATCGCGCTCTCGTTTGGCTTCCAGAGTGTCGAATACCATTTGATTAGGTGGCAGGTAGCCGTTCATTGCGCCAAATTCAGCCATCATATTCGGCAGCACCGAACGATCATCAATCGAGAAGTGATCAAGCGCGTCACCGGTAAACTCAATCGAGCGATACGCGCCGCCGCTAATGCTGCGATCTCCGATCAGCTTCAGGCTAATGTCTTTGACGGTCACGCCGCGCTGTAATCGTCCGGCCAGCGTCACCCGCATCGCTTCGGGTACGCGCAGCCATAATTCACCGGTGGCCCATAATGCCGCCATCTCGGTGCGGCCTACGCCCATGCCGAACGCGCCCATCCAGCCAAAATGGGTGCTGTGACTATCCGAGCCAAAGATCACTTCGCCCGGCAGCACCAGCGCCTCTTCGCTGATCACCTGATGGCAAATGCCGCGCCCGATTTCAAAAAAGTGGCCGATTCCCTGCTCGCGCACCCATTTACGAATTTCGGCATGGTTCAGTGCATGATCGGTGGTCGGGGCTGGCACCGCATGATCCAGCGTGATCACCACGCGCTCCGGGCGTAAAATCCTTTCCGCGCCAATTTGCAGAAAAATTTTGCGAATGGCGGTGGTGTTGTCGTGGCTGAAGATTACGTCAGGGCGCACATCCAGCAGATCACCCGCGCGCGCGCTTTCACGACCCGCCGCGCGGGCGAGGGCTTTTTCAACGAAGGTGTATCCGGTCATATTAAACCCTCACCCCCAGCCCTTCGATATCATGTAAAGGCGCGAAAACTTGAGGTGTCGCTTCAAATAGCAGTGCATCAATTTCCTCAATCGTCAGCGGCGCTGTGTCTGCACGCTGCTTGACCACCTGCGTCACGTCTTTGATCACGTCATCGGGAATAGACAGCCCCAGCGTTTGCGCGCGGTCACGAATGGTATTCCAGCCGGTCAGCCGGTGACCGATGGCAATTTCACGGGTAAGGCCAAAATCTTCAGGCCGCAGTACTTCATAAGTCGAGGGATCAGCTAACACCGCTTTGGCATGAATGCCGGCCTTGTGAATGAACGCCGATGCGCCGGTGATCACGTTGTTGAACGGCACTCCGATGTCGCAATACTCAGCAATCAGCGCATCTAATTCCGGCAGCAGCGGCAGCCGATATTTGCTCACGTAGCCCCGATCCAGCGTATACAGCCGCGCGATCAGGCCGCCCAGCGGGGTGATCCCGTTGCGTTCACCGATGCCCAGAATCGTAGTATCAATATGCGTAGCGCCAGCTTCCAGCGCGGCGCAGGCGTTGGCGATAGCGCAGCCGCTGTCGTTGTGACCGTGAAACTCAATGTCCAGATGCGTCAGCCTGACCAGATGATGCACCAGCGTCCACACCTGATTGGGTGTCGCCACGCCCACCGTATCGGCCACCCCCAGCCGATCCACCACTTCGGTATCAGCAACAGCAAGATACACGCGGTACAGATCGCTTTCACGGCTGCGGAAGCTGTCTTCAGTGCTAAAGCGCAGCATGATATCTGGCGCTTGTTCACGGGTGAAGGTGATTACATCCAGCGCCAGATCGATAATCTGGGCGATGTCTTTGCCGTGGCTGTGGGTCATTAACTGCTGCGAGGTGCCGATCACGATATCAATGCCGCCCACGCCGGTATCTAATGCCCGCAGCACGTCTTCGCGGTTGCAGCGCACATGTGTCAGGATACGCGCATTCAAGCCCATGCCTACCACATTGCGAATATCAGCTTCACTTTGCGGAGAGGCGCAGGGCGAGGTCATCTCGATCAGCTCAACCCCGAATTGATCCAGCATCCCTGCGATATGCTGCTTCTGAGTAGTGTTGAAAGTCGCGGTGCTGAACTGCTCGCCTTCGCGTAATGTGCTTTCGATAATCGAAAAATTATCCAGCGGCATCGTTCAAAACCTCCACAATCGTTTCTAGCACGGTTAACCAATTGTTTTCCTCAATCGTTAGGGGCGGCAGCAGTCGCAGCACGGTAGAGCCAGCGGGCAGCGCCAGCACTCCGCGCTCTTGCAGAGTTTGCAAAATGGGGGCTGCCTTGCCGCGTAATTCAATGCCCAGCAGCAGCCCCCGCCCACGAATGTCGCGGTAGGCCGTCTCTTTCAAATGTTCGCGGAAATAAGCCTGCGCGCTGTCGCCCAACTGTTGTACCCGTGTTAGCAAGTCGGGATCAGAGAGGAGTTCCAGAACAGCCAGACCCGCAGCGCAGGCCAGCGGATTGCCGCCAAAGGTGCTGCCATGTGCAGCAGGCGGCAGCGCGCCGGCTGTTTCGCTCATCAGCACCGCGCCCATCGGCAAGCCGCCAGCCATGCTCTTAGCTAGCGGCATCAGATCGGGCTGGATGCCATACTGCTGATAAGCGAATAATGTGCCGGTGCGCCCGAAGCCGGTTTGTATTTCATCCATGATCAACAGCGTGTCATTAGCGTGGCAGGCAGCTTGCAGCCCGCGCAGGTAATCAGCCTGCGCCGGATGTACGCCACCTTCGCCCTGCACCGGCTCGATGATCACGGCGGCGGTATCCGGCGTGAGCGCGGCTTGCAGGCGTTCGAGATTGTTGAACGGCACAAAGCTAACACCCTCGATCAACGGC
>JACSRP010000154.1 GCA_014879665.1 Anaerolineae bacterium
CACATCGCGGCGCTCAGTTTTGCCGTTCGCCAGCTTAATTTTCAACGTTGCAGCTTTGCGCCCGGCGCGAGGCTTACCATTCAAGCTGATCGCCGTCCCCAGATTCTCAATGCCTTCTGCAAGCTGAACCGCCGCCTGCGGATTCAACCGCGCCAATGCCCCTAGTGCTGGAATCAATCCTGATGAATCGATCTGCAAACGGGTCACGCCGCGCGGTTCCAGCGCGTCTAACATCAGCATGGCAGTCAGTCCCGGCCTGCCGGTATTCGCCAGCCCCGCCCCCGCCGCGATAATTCGCGCCATTGGCTGAAGCGGCGAATGTGGGTCATCAAAAGCGGTATCTGGCGTCCATGCCGGACGGGCAGCCGCCAGCAGCGACCGCAGCCCCGCCCGTATCAGCGCATGTTCCAGATACAACGCCCGCAGCGTGTCCGGCGCGAGGCCGGGGCGCAGCGTTTTATTCAGCGCGTAATCCCGAATTTCATCATCATAAGACACGAACGGCAGCCATGCCTGAATCGCCTTGACGCCCACCACATCAATCAGGCTGTGGGCGCTGGTGCCTAGGCCAATATCGGTACGGATGCTGGTTGTCGCCCGGCCATTCACATACGCCGAAAGGGTGCTGGCAGTCGCGCCCATATCAGCGATCAATACGCCTTCTTTAGCGGCAGCCTGGCGGCCAAAGTATTCAGCGATAGTGTGATAGCTTTGCGCGTTGGGCAGTACCCCCAGCTTCGTCATCCGCCCCACAGCGTTAAAGCCGATGCCGCGCTGCCCGGCCAGCGTGTTAAACGCCAGCGCCAGTTCTAACTGCGCGGCGTCTAAGCGTTCGACACCAATGGTCGGGCGCACATTATCAGTAAAATAGACATCAGCAACATCTTGAAAAAGTGCTTGGATTTCATCATGCAGCGCGGCATTTCCGGCAAACAGGATTAGCGGCGCGTGGCCGCGCATCACCCCCGCGGAAAGCCGTACAATGTGCGCCAGATCCAGCACCGCTTTTTTCGCGCCATCATCCGTACCGCCTGTCAAAAAGATCAGGTCAGGGCGCGCCAGCACGATCTCATTCAAGGTTTGCCCCGGCGTTCGGGCATCTTCCAGTGTGATCGTGTCCAGCACGTTCACATAAGTACCAGACGCCGCACGTAATGCGCTGGCCGCGCTAATTTCAGGCATCAAGCCTACGACTACGGTACGCAAAGGCCGCCCGATGCTGGCCGTCGCCACAAACATATCCACGCCCGAACGATCCGGCTGCTCAGGGCGAATCAGCGCGCCATCAGTACTCACCATCTGCCGCCCGGTCAGCTGCCCGATCTGCCGGGCCACCCGGTTCAGGCCAACGCCAATGTCGTAATACGGAAAACCGGCTGTCGTCGGCTCAATGGCCGAGGCCACCTCCGTATATGCGCCCTCCACCAGATCGATCAATACCGCGCGGGTATTCACGTTGCCAAAATCAACGGCGAGGATAGACCCCTCTACGGCCATCGCTTAACTGCCACCTATGGTAGTGAAGATAAATGCCAGACGCTCGGTCAAAATTACCAGCCCGGTCAAGATTGCGCCGCCATACAAAGCGCCCAGCGCAATCACCACGAACCCTTGCCCGATAGTACCTAGTATCCGCCCGAAGGCGCCGCGCCGCACCGTGCCATCTGGCGCGCGGCGGCTAAAATGCCCGAAATAGACCAGCGTGCAAATCACCCCGCCCACCACCAGAAAACCATTGAACAGGGCAATGCCCGCGTCATCTCCGCTGGCCTGTGGGCGCAGCGCGCTGACTGTATCATTCATCACCGGAATTAGCGTACCGCTGATCGCGCCGATAATTCCTACCGCCGCGCCCACGCCGATGATCAAGCCCAGTGCCAGATTGCCCAGCTTGTGATAGCGCCGGAACGATTTAGTTAGCAGCAGCACGCCCAGCACCACCGGCAAAATACCAATGATGATCCCGCCAAACTCACCGCTGCCAACCGTACCACGCAGCCACGGCAAAATGACGCTTTCAACCGTCAGCACCGTGATATAGCCGGCAGCCAGCCCGGCAAATATATAAACTGCCAGTCGGTATAGAAAATTATCGCCTAGCAAATAGCTGAAGATCATCAGCGTGAATACGAAACCGGCGGCTAAGCCGATCTGATCCGGCGTCACCGTGTACGTCTCCTTCGCGAAATGCCGCGCGCGATATTGATGATAGTTCCCAGCGCGATCACCCCCGCAGAAACCAGAATACCCAGCGTCATCGCATACCAGCGTTCATCGCGGTAGCCAGCCGAAGGCGGCAGTACCGTGAATGAAATCGGTGGCGCCATCTGCTCGGTGGCTTCGGGAGTTACTTCAGGTGTCACTTCTTCTGTCGGCGTCGCTGTTGGTTCAGCAGTTGCCGAAGGGCGGCGCGTGTTAGTTTCCGTCGGTTCTGGCGTGCTGGTCGGGCGGCGGGTGTTGGTCGCTGTTGGCGCAGGCGTATTCGTCGCGTCTGCTTCGTCCGTTTGCGTATCTTCGGTTGATTGTATCGCTTGTGCCAGCGCCGTTGCCGTCAGCGCAAAGGCATTCACCTGCGCGGTTGCCGTTAATTCCTCAGGATCAAATTCTGCTGTTGGCGTGGTTCCGTCCGGCAATGTTTGTTCCGCCGGTTTGGCGACAGTGTCTTTACCCGTCAGATTATATGCGCCCGAAATGGCTATCAACTGGCTGGAAACCCAGCCTTCAAGGCCGTCGTCCAAACGTACATTAAACCACGAGCTGTCTTCATTGACGCCGATCACCGTCACCGGCGTTCCCGGTTGTAACCGCGCCAGAATTTCAGCCGTGGTATCTGGCTGCACGCGTAAATTCACCGTCTGATTTGAAGAGATAGATCCCTGCACCGGCGTCGGCGTCAGAGTCGGCGTCAGCGTGCTCGTCGGCGTAAACGTAAACGTCGGCGTAAAGGTGAACGTCGGCGTAAACGTAAACGTTGCGGAAGGCGTAAACAGCAGCGGCGCGGGGCGGTTTCCACGCGGCACAAATTGCGCTGCCGATGTGGGGAACGGCGTCCCCTCCATCTCCACCGTCACCTCAGCCTCAACCGTGGTTTCGGGCATCAACAACGCTGCCAGCCCCAGGCGCGGCTCAGGGAAATTGCCGATCAGCGTATTGTACGTATACGCGCCTTCGTAGCCGCTGATCAACCCTGCCAGCATGCCCCCCGGCAGCCCATCAACATACGGTTCAACCATTGGCGCGGCGCTGTAATTCACCAGTGCGATCACTGGCGATCCGGTCAGCGGGGCGATCTGCTCCACATAAGCGCGCACATCGTCAATGCGATCCGAAACCACCGCCACCGCCGCGAAATCACGCAGCGTGGTCAGGTTCAGGCCGGTAACCTGCCCGCGAATATCATTTTGAACAAGCTGTGCCGTGTCTTCGCTAAATGCGCGTAAACCGATTGCGCCGCCCGGCACGAACTGCACCAGAAAATAATCGGCGTTGGGCTGCAGCGCAGAGGTGCCAAGCTGCGCAAGGAAATCGCTGTCACCGGCAATCTCATCAAGCAGCAGTTCGGCACGCAGAAGCCCCAGCGGGTTTGCGCTCAGCACGACCGGGTATGCACCCCGAATCAAAATGTGCCGCAGCACTGCTTCCAGTGCCATATCCAGTTCGGCAGCCGAGGCAGGCGCATATTCAGCCCCCACCAGCACCACAGATCCGGGCGCAAGATTTTCGATGACGTTAAACGCCGCTGTCGCCCGCGGATCTCCGGCAAACGATGCTGACGGTGGCTCGCCCACCCGCGCTTCTCGTAAGAAGAAAGGCAGCGAAATCACCGCCAACATCAATAAAGCAATCAGCAGGCGATCTATGCGTATACGCTGTCGGTTGCCTGTTTTGCGTTTTCTGGGCGCAGCTTTCACCGGCGCTTTAGCCGCCGCGGTAGAAGGCTCCTCGTCAAAATCGAGATTGTGCGCGGCCTCATAGGTCTGATCAATTGCGCTGGCGCGTTTCCCCGAATCCTGTTCTGCCGTGTCCGTGGCAGTTGCAACGAGCGACGTTAACAGCATCAGCTGCTTCTGCTGATCTGGTGTCAGCATCGCTTCGCCCATGCCGCTGGAGGATATGCCGATTCGCGCCGGGGCAATCGCTGAACCAACACCGGGCAGCACTGTTTCCAGAGAGTCTGTCTCTGTGGCGACCGTCTGCTGAGGTATTTTCTCCGCGCGGCTGCGCAGCTTCTTCAGGCGCTCATCAAGATCGCCCTCTGAGCGATCCTGCTGCTTGCGTACAATCGCCGTCGCTGAAACCTCGCCTACGCTAACATCTGCCAGCCAATCGGGCGTCTCTGCTGCGGCAAGGTCTGCCAGTTCGGGATCATCTGAAATATCAAAGGGGGAGGCCACGCCGTAGGGATTGTAGCCTTGTGGTGCGGGCGCATCCTCGGTCACTTTCTGTTCCAGCAAAGATTCCAGATCAGCATCCGGCTCAAGCAGTGAATCCGTCACCGGTTTCAACACGCCCGTTCCAGTGGTCAGCGTCTTGAGATAGCTATCTAGATCTTCAAACTGCGCCTCATCGCCCGCCGCTTCTACAACTTCATCAGCATCATACTGCTCTATTTCCGCCACAAAATCCGGCTCAACTTGATCAGTAGAAGCAGCGAATTCAAAATCATCTTCTAGCGGAGGCGCATCGTAGGCATTCACTTCCCAGCTAAAACTACCGGGGATTCCCTCTCCATAGGACAGCGATTCCGCTTGCGCGCCGCTTTCTTCCTGCGCCATGCCGAACGACTGATAAAAGTCGTCTTCGCTGCTCTCGTCATCAAAAACGGCCTCGCCACTCACAAATTCTTCTAAGGTCGGCGCGTTTTCGTCACTTTCCAATCCTGCTTCGGCGCGAGCCTCGGCGAAAGCATCACCGCCAAAATGAATGACAAAGCCATCGTCAGGCTGTTCCCCTGTTGTATCCAATGCACTTACAGCCGCTTCCTCAACGAGCCATTCCAGATCAGGCTCCGCTTCCTCAGCTGAAATTTCCTGCTCAGGCTCGAAGGTCACAGTTTCATCCGTCAGCGCCTCTAAATCTGGATAGAACTGCTCATCATCAATGCGATCATCATCGTCATCTTCGCTCAGCGCCATTTCATGTTCAACGAAATCGGGCGCGGTGAAAGACTCTGCAATATCGCTCGTCCATGCGTCACCCGCAGTATCCGGTTGTTCGAAGTCAAATAAATCGTCGGCAGTTTCTTCCAGCGTCAAATCGCCCTGCGGAAACGCCAATACTTCAGACATTGAAACCGGGTTCTCAAAGCTCAATTCGCCAGATTCAAATGCTTCAGCCTCGCTGAACAGGGATTCTTCCATTCCCTGTTCAGTTTCAAACCCCTCAAGATCGATCTCGAAATCGTCAGATGGAATCTCATTGGCTGTAAAATCCTGATACGACTCGCTTTCAAAGGCCGATAAATCAAGTTCAAATTCAGGTTCAGCCTCGCCCTCGCTAGCCGTTTCCGCAAAGCCAGTATCTAGCAGCGATTCATATCCCGGTACATCGGCTTCAACTGTTGGCGCAAGTTCTGCCTCAAGCCCGCTCAACGTCGTGGCATCATAGTCGCCAGCCAGCAGTTCTTCCAGTTCAACATCCGCAAAAAGATCGTCTTCAAGTTCGGATGGTGCAAGTTCCGAAAGTTCGCGCGCAAGTTCTGAAGCCGCGCCCTGATCTACGGCTAATGCCGCATCTGGTTCGCCAATATCAAAACTTTCAAGCCCAAGCGAATCCAGTTCTTGCGCCCCCATCGCAGAGGCAGATTCAGCCTCGCCAAACAGATCATCGCTCATCCAGCCGGTTTCTTCGCCCGGCGGGTTGTTGTCGCCAAACAGGGCGCGTTCAAACGCAGCCAGATCGGCATTGGCTTCCTGCGCCAGCGCCGGAGTATCCACCGTTAGATCGCCGCCAGCTTGCATCGCCGCCAGCCAGTCCAGTTCATCGCTGTCGGGCGCAGTTTCAACCGGCGCTTCCGCGATCAACGCTTCTTCTTCAACAAACGACATGCCGGGCATGTTGTCTTCAAGTTGCGTGCCACTCAACCAATCCAGATCGGGCACGGCGGTTTCTGCGTTCCAATCGGGGTCTATCGCTTCAAGCGGAGACTCATCTACTGCCGCTTCAAAGCCAGAGTCGCCGTCGAGTCCTTCGCCGCCCATCAGCGTCTCAGCCAGCAGCACAGAGTCCAGCGACTCTTCGCCAAAACCAACGGGCTCAGGAATCTGGTCTGCTGCGGATGGTGAATTCACCACCTCATCCCAGCTTAAATCCCCGAAAATACCAGCATCATCCTGTGATTGGCTGGCGAAAAAGTCAGGTTCTGGTTCTTCCGGCGCTTCGTGAATCCCCGCGCGAGTGAGCATGCCAGTCAGCTTAATGCCGGGGTCAACCGGGGGCAGCGGCGATTCCCATGCCGGTTCTTCGGCTTGTGGTAGGGTTTCAGCAGCCGCCTGTGCCGCCTCCATCGCTTCGGGATCAATCGCCTTTAGCCAGTCCGTCTTGATGCCCGCCACGCCTTCGGGGTTGATGACGATTTCAGATTCCTGTGCCTCTTCAGGATCAGGAATACTCGCCTCTACCGCAGCCTCCCAGTCGTAAACTGGCGATTCCGCAAGCTGTTCTGCAATCTCTTCACTGGCAAAATTAAATGCTTCCAGCGTCGAGAAATCTGTGGCGGCAGGCAGTGGTTCTTCATCATCCAGCGGTCTATTGACCGAGGTGACGATGTTTTCAAGCTCGCTCAGCCAATCCATCGTCTCCCCGCTCATCGCCTCTTCCGGGGCTGCTTCGGCGGGTTCATCCAGTTCAAAGCGGGTTTCTAGAAGCCCCATGCTGGCCGCTGACGAATCGGTCATGATCAAATCAAGTTCCGGTTCTTCAATTTCAGCGGCGGCGCTTGTAACACCGGCGGCGCTAAACCAGTCCACATCTGGAAGTTCTTCGTTTGGGTACCCGTCCGGGAAAACTGCTTCTACCGGTTGGGTGCTGTCCTGCGGCGGTTCATCAAATGTTTGATCAGGGGGCAGTTTTAATTCGCCAGTCACCACCCGTGCAGTAGACGTGGAAAGCGACCTGAAGAAGGCGTCCATCTCAGTACCAGTATAACTGTCGTCTGGTGCTGCTTCGGGCGCGTATGGCTGCGAGGATACCCAGTCTAAGCCGGGCAGTTCCTCTTCATTCTGATCAGCATTCGGGCTATCGTTTCTGATTGCAAACGGATTATTGGGATCAGGTTCATTGTAGACCGGCGCTTCGTGCAGCGACTCGAAAAATGAGCTAATCGAGTCCGGATGGACATTAGAATCCTGCGGGGGCGGTAGTTCTTCTTCAGGCTCGCCTCGAAATGCCGAGGCGCTTTCACCTGTAAACCAGTCCGGCGCGTCGGTGGTATCCAGTTCCTCTAGTCCCAGAAACCAGTCCGGCAGCTCGCCCGTCTGCCCTAATGGGCCGGTTTTCTTGGCAGCCTTAGGCGGTTCATCCGGCAGCGAGGTCGAAAGATCAGGAACTTCTTCTTCAATGCCCTTTTCGCGTTGAAGCTCTTTCTGTATCGCTGCCCAATCATCATAAGTCTGCCCGGTATCCAACGACTCGGGCAGCATATCCGCCGCCGCCAGCCAATCTTCTTCTCCGAACCGGTTAACTTTTGTCAGCTTGTCATCGCGCAGCCACGGCGGGATAGTCTCGTCATCCGGCGAAGCTGGAATCCCCGGAAAAGCCGGGAGTTCGCTTCCGGAAGGCGTTGGTGGTTTTTTAGCCTCCGGCGGCGGATCGTCACGCAGCCACGGGGGCAGTTCGCCATTGTCTCCGTCGTGTGGATGATTGTCGCTCAACGCAATCCCCTATTCACGGTATGCCCGTTCCTGCCCGATCAACGCGCGCATACCGGTAACCACAGCCGCCAGCGCTATTCCAATCAGCAAACCACGCGCCCCGGCACTCGCCGGAACTGCTACCATCCATGCGCGAATTTCACTCATCACGCTCAACTGGCTGAAAGGCAGCGCGCCCAGCAGCGTAATCAACAGCGCCAGAGTGAAAAGCAGCGCCGCCCACGTTACGCCGCGTCGCATCAGCCGGTATGCGCCATAAACCAGCGCAAAGACCAGCAGCGCCGCCAGCGCCGATTCTATCGAACCTTCAACATCGCGCAGCAAGATGCGCCGTTCGGCATCCGCGCCAAGCACATACAGCGCGATCACCAGTAGGAAGCTGAGCACCAGGGCAACGCTGTATAGCAAGCCGCGTTCACGCCCGATAATGCGCCGCAAATGCACGCTCAGCAAGTTAATCACGCCGATGATCATCGCCATTCCCGCAGTGATGATCGTAATTTGCAGCAGCAGGTTGGTCAGACTGCTCAGCGCGCCCGTCGCCAACCCGATCAGCATGATCAAGCCGGAGCTAATTGCCAGCGCCGTCGCCAATAAGCCAATAATTCGGGACATTAGCCGCCCCCGCCGAACAATCCGGTCAAAAAGCGGGTGATCACTCCACCCGTCACAGCATCACCAACCACCACAATTACGGGAATGAGCAAGCAGATAATCACCACAAATTGTAGTACCTGCTGGGCCAGCGCGCTGCCAATATGCACACTATCTTCGCCCAGATAAGCGCCAGCGAGCGAAAATTCATCGCCCAGCAGGGCATAGTCGGCCATCACATAGCCCACCGCCTGCCCTTCCAGATCGCGGCTGGCGGCAATTGAATACATTCTCTTATTCGCAGCATTCCATAAAGGCAGCGCCAGTTCAATGCCAAAACCGCCAGCATAAATGCCGCCAGCCGCATCTTCATTAGCGGCCACGCCCGTCAATATTGCAGCGAAAGCCAGTAAACGGTTGCCCGGCGCATACCACTGCACATGCCTTGCCTGCTGCAATCGCCCGGTACGCCCCACGGCCTGTACCGCGCGGTATTGGGCGCTGTATGCGAGAGGAATCATAGTCACATCACTCACCGCTATCATCGGCGCGCGTTCGCCAATGGCTGCCTGCTTCGCCACCTGATAGGCAATCTCAGTGCTTGCCAGAGCAAAGGGGGTTGGTGTGCCGCCAATGCCATCCTGTGCGATAGCGATCAGCATCGGGCGACCAGCTTCAATGGACGCGCCCACAATGCCAGACATCGCCCGGTATCCCGGAATCAAACGCAGCGTTAGGCCTTCCTTGCGCCGGCGAGCCACCGGAATTGCTGTCGCCAGTGTCGCAAAAGCCAGCACAATCATCAGGATCGTCCATACACGTGTCGTTGGATCCACGCTTAGTCGCCCCCTGCCGGCTCTTGAAGCCAGCCACGAATTTGCTCAATACCTTCCGGCGTTTCCAGCGCCCTCGCCAGTCCCTCAGCAGGGCTGCGCCAGCCGAAAACTCCCAGTGTAGGGCTGGTCACATAAAGTAGCTGGGCGCTCAATGCTCCGAAGGGTTCCAGAATATCCAGCGCCGTCAAAGCAGCATTAGACCATCCGCGCGCGCGCAGTTCTGCAATCCATTCAGGTGGGTTCTTGGAGGCATTTTGCATGTCTCGACTATAGCACAAACTGTCTTCTGTGAGGTATTAAGAGACAAAAGCAATGCGTAATGGGTGATGAGAAAAAAGTAATGCGTTTTGACTCCTCACTCATCTCTTCTTTATTTAATGCACACTTTGTATCCCTGCTGTATGCTCTTCTATATACGCTAAATCACCAATGGATAACCGAAAAGCACCCACCATGACCGATCTCAACCCTGTTCGCACGCCTTACGACGACATTATTTATCCTGAAGCCGCCTTCGCCCAATCTCACCCTGATCGCATAGCGATGCTGGGCATTCTGCTGGGCATGACCCCCGCGCCAGTCGAAAACTGCCGGGTATTGGAGCTTGGCTGTGGCACCGGCGGCAACCTGATCCCGATGGCTTACCAGTACCCCAATAGTGTTTTTGTAGGCATTGATTACGCCGCCACCCAGATTGATGTCGCCCGCGCTGCATCAGATGCAATTAACCTCCAGAATATCGAGTTTCTCGCTAAAAATTTCCTCGATGTGACCGATGAATCGCTAGGCGAATTTGACTACATCATCGCTCACGGCATCTATTCATGGGTGCCGCGTCCGGTTCAGGCCAAAATACTCGATCTCTATAAAAAGCATCTCGCGCCAAACGGCATCGCCTATATCAGCTATAACACGCTGCCCGGATGGCGTATGTACGGCGTGGGTCGCGAAATGATGATGTATCGCATCCGCAATGTCACCGACTATACCGAGCGCGCGCGCACCGCCCGTGAATTCTTCAATTTCATTGCGAACATTCCAAAATCGCTGGATAACGATACCCACTGGTCGCAGTTCATGAACGCCTTCGGCATTCTGCTGCAAAGTCAGGCCTCATATCTGCAATTGAAGCCCGACGAAATGTTTGTGCACGATGAGCTTGAATACAATAACGAAGCCCTGTATTTCTATGAATTTATGGAGCGCGCCGAAGCCGCCGGCCTACAATTCCTATCAGAATCGTATTTCCCCTACAGCGTGCTCACCAATTTCCCTGAGAATGTGCGCGATTTTCTAGGGGCGCATGCCACCAATATCATCGAGCTGGAGCAGTACCTCGATTACTTCCGCAACCGTACCTTCCGCCAAACCCTGCTAGTACACAGCGATCTGCAACTTGATCGCCGCATCAAGCCGCAGCAGCTGGCAAAATTATTTATAACCTCGCCTATGACCAAAAGCCCTACCGCGCCAGAAGATGGCGTCCCGAACGGGATCAAATTTGCCACCCGCAATAACGAGCTTTCCTTCGCCAGCAACGATGCTATGACCGTTTCCTCATTCTCGCTGCTCACACAAGCCTATCCCGCTGAATATGGCCTACTCGAACTGGTTGAGGCCGCCCGCGCAGACACCTATACTTATCAAGTCCCGCCTAAAACGCTTGATCAGGACTTACAGTCCACCGCCGCAAATATCCTGCAATCGTTCGGGCGTAGCTACGATATGGTCGAGCTGCGCGCCAGCCCCGCCCCGATGGTCATCGAAATCAGTGAACACCCCATCGCCAGCTTCTACGCGCGTTATCAGGCGCAAAACTCACTGGTGGTCACCAATCAACGTCATGAGCGCGTCAATCTGGATGAAACCACTCGCTTCGTGATGCTGCGCCTTGACGGGCAAACCAGCGCGGAAGATATCGCCCGGGAATTGGAACGGGCAGCCGTTGCCCCGCGCAACAAAACGCCTTTAGAAGTGCGCGAAGGCTACTACAATGAAGTCGGGAAAATATTGGGCTATCTGGCACAGTCGGCACTGCTCGTCGGCTAAGTCACAAATCTGTCAAGCCGGGTTAAGTGTTCAGCGAGTGTTTATGAAGCACCCTGTTTTTGATCCCCACCCCTACCGCGCTTCGCTTAGCCTCTCATCCCCATTGCAATGGGGATGAGAGATAATTCAAATTATGTACAATCGTCCACAGTAGCCGTCACAACAGGGGCTTGGTTGTAATGAAACGTCTCTTGATCGCCTTAATCTTGCTGACCACGCTTTTAGCGAGCAGTGACATACCCTCGCTTGCTCAGCAAACCGGATCAGAACAAGGCGGTTCACAGGCCGTGGCCCCCGGTTCTGTGCTGCCGCAGCTTTACGAGCGCGGCGGTACTCGCCTCGATTCCGGCGATTACGAAGGCGCAGCGCTTGATTTCAGCCTATTTCTACTGTTCAACCCCACTTACTCACAGGGTTTCTTTGCCCGTGCCCTCTCTCAAATCGCCCTGAACAATCGCGCTGCCGCCATCACCGATCTCACCAACGCACTGGCCTTTGCCCCACAAACCAGCCCGCGCTATCTCGCCAACCTTTTTGGGCTGCGGGGGCAGGTCTATCAGCAGGATGGATCGTTTGATCTGGCACTGGACGATTACACGTCAGCCGTGGATCTCGATCCAACCGGCGAGAATTACGCCAATCGCGGATTTCTCTTCGCTGGCGCGCGCCGTTTTGAAGAAGCATTAGCCGACTTTGACAGCGCCGCCGGGCTGCTGCCCGATGTTCCGCTGCTGGCATTAGCTCGCGCCAATCTATTCGCTCAGCTGCAAAATTCCAGCGCCGAAGCTGTGGAAATCCTGCGTTATGTGAATCTCATTCAGACGAACGTGATCACTGTTGGAGAACTGAACACACGGGGCGAGGCCTCAATCGTAGAAGTAACCAATGGGGACGTTTTGCTGTTCACTTTTGAGGGCGCGCAGGGGCAGTTGGTCAGCATCCGCGCCGAACCCCTCACCGGGAATACTATTGATCCGCTGCTGGTACTGCTGGATGAAAACGGCATTCCCCTCGCCGCAAACGATGACGCCAGCGGCAGCGACTTAAGCGCCGCCATCCGTCAGTTTGAACTCCCTGCTGATGGCGTCTATACCGTGATGCTCACACACGCGCTTGGTGGCGATAATGGCATCGTCTCCATCACCATGATCTTGAGAGAAAACTAGCGTTCTTCAAACGCCGACTTATCAAGCGCCCAGCGTGTTAGTGTATAAAATCCCGCCAGCCCGGCGTAATCGCCATATCGCTGAAAAACCGCGTCCATCGCCGGAATATCAATCCGTCCTTTTACGCCATGATAATAGTGATTCACAGCAGACCGCAGCGCCACATCCGCCCCACCAACATATAAGAAATGCCCTAGCGAACGAATCATCGTCCATGCTGCCGTCCAATGCCCGACCCCCGGCAGCGCCAGCAGCGCCTCATACATCGCCTTTTCGCCGCCCGCTAGCAGCCGCTCTAATCCTAACTCCCCCGAAACTTCTCGCCGGGCAATAGCCAGCATCCGCCCCACACGCACAAAAGTGATCTTCAACGACGCTAATTCCGCCGGTTCTAGCGCCGCCAGCCGTTCCGCCGTCGGGTACACGTAATAACGCTCGCCTTGATACTCCACTGAGTCGCCATAGGTTTCCGCCAGCCACATTTCGGCTTTCTGCGCTGCTTTCAGCGCGATCTGTTGTTCGATGATCGTCACCATCAGCGATTCAAACACACTGGTGAAGCGCAGCAGGCGCAGCCCGCGCAGTCGTTCAACCGTGCCTTGCAGCACCGGATCAGCCGCCGCCAGCGCATAAAATGGCGCCGGATCAAATGCCGGATCGATCATCCACGCAATATTTTTGCGCAGCACATCTTCTGAAAGCGAGCCTTTTGCCGCGAGCAGGTTCACCCGCACTAACGACGCTTCCATCGTCCCCTCACCGGCCAGTTCAACCAGCGCCACCGCCTCGCCCACCCGCATCGCCCGCCGATACCGCGCCTGTTTTCCCCCTCTGCGTACGGAAAGAGGATCAGGGGATGAGATTGCCTTCCCCAATGTCTGGTATCCCGCCGCTGCTGTAAACATCAGCCCGAAATCAACCGGCGGTCGCAGCGAAAAAACAAAATCTAGCATGGGAATAGCGACTGCCTTTCGAGTATAGTTGCAGGGTTCAAGGAGCGATTATGCGCCTTTATTCTATGCTTTTGGCCGCGGTATTTGTGCTGTTAATGCTCATCCTGCCTGCCGCTGCTCAATCTGTCGAAACCATTACTATCGGCGGTGCGGTGGTTGGCAGCGTCACCGATGCGGTTCCTGCCCCCAGCTACTTCTTCGATGCGGACTCCGGTCAAATCGTTACCATCCGGCTGGAAACCACAACCTCGGGCTTCAATCCTGTCGTCCTGCTGGCCGATGCCAATAACAACGTGATCGAAACGCTGAGCGCCTCTCCCGGCGTGCAAATCATCGGCGGCACTGTAGCCCTGAATGCAGCCGGGCGCTATTTTGTGCAGGTACAGGGCGCGGGCGGCTCGCGCGGTCAATTCCAACTTGCGATTCTGGAAGGCGATCAGCCGCTGGTTTCTCCCACCCCCACATCGCCGCCAGTTGAAAACACGCCCACGCAGGCGGAACCACCCTCAATTCTGCCCGAACTCACCCCCGGCAACTCTGAACAGGGTGGGGTCAGTGCCGATAACCCGCAGCAGGTCTATGCAATCCGGCCACTCGATACACCGCAGGTGCTTGAAGCTCGCCGTGCCTCTGGCGGAACTCTCGAAATTGCCTTACAGGACGATTCCGGAACCATTGTCGGCAGCATCAGCGCCCTGCTAGATGGCGGCGCCTTCATCATTCCCGCTGTTGGCGCTGGCGAAACCTCGGAATATCGCCTGATCATTACTCATGCAGGCGGGGGGTTTGTCGCTAACTATCGCTTACTGCTTGCCCCCCTGAACGAAGGCGATCCGGTCATTGATCCTAACCGGCCAATACCGGCAAGCGTGACTCTGCCGCCCACCCTCGCGCCAACAGCAGCACCCACCGCCACGCCCGCCGCGCCCGCAGATATTGACCTGCTGCTCACATGGGACACAACGCAGCTTCTTGTGACCAATGTTTCTGGAGTACCCATCAACATCAGCGGTCTAGCATTTGCAGGGAACAACCGCCGCGCCAATCCTGATTTCTGGGCATCCGGCAATCCCGCCTTTAACCTGTACGCCATGCCCAATAATGCCTGCGCCGGGTTCCGCCCGCTGGCCTATCCTGACGCGCCGCGCCTGACTTCACCCTGTGATGATCTCGCGGCATGGTATTCCGCCGACATTGTCTATTTCTGGAGCGGAGAAACGTTTGATGTATACAACAACGGGCAAATAGTCTCCACTTGCCCATCAGTCACTGGCACCTGCGGCATAGATATGCCTGATTAGCCCTTAGCCTATCTCCCGCGTTCCCCCTCCTAAGGCGATAGAGGGGAACGCGGGGTAAAGACATTCGCTCAGGTCGAAAACGCGCCCGAACCAAAACTTGGCTACAATTAAGCGCCTACGAATAGGAAATTGAAAAATGCCTTCTTTCACAAAACAAGATGTCTTTGAATACCACAGCAATGGTCGCCCCGGAAAAATCGAGGTTGTCTCCACCAAACCGCTGCGCACCCAGCGCGATCTTTCGCTGGCCTACACCCCCGGCGTGGCCGAAGCAGTGCTTGAAATTGACCGGCGCCCGCTGACCGTCTACGAACTGACCGCTAAGAGCAACCTTGTCGGGGTCATCACCAACGGCACGGCCATCTTAGGGTTAGGCAATCTAGGCCCGCTGGCTTCCAAACCGGTTATGGAAGGCAAAGGTGTCCTTTTTAAGCGTTTTGCCGATATTGACGTGTTCGATATTGAAATTAACGCCAGCACCGCCGAAGAGGTGATCGCCGTCGTGCGCGCTCTGGCGCCAACTTTCGGCGGCATCAATCTTGAAGACATTAAATCCCCTGAATGTTTTGAGATCGAAACCCGTCTGAGGAGTGAGCTGGATATTCCCGTCTTTCACGACGATCAACACGGCACCGCCATTATCAGCGGCGCGGCTTTGATGAATGCCTGCGCCATCGTCGGCAAGCGTCTAGATGAAATTCGCGTCGTGGTCAGCGGCGCCGGCGCTGCGGCCATCTCAACCTCTGAATTTTATGTGCGGTTGGGCGTTAAGCGCGAGAATATCACCCTCACTGATCTTTACGGCGTGGTCTATTCGGGTCGCCCCGAAGACATGGATGTTTATAAAGGCGCGTTCGCTGAAGGCAAGTCGCCCGGTACCTTGAGCGACGTGATCGGCGGCGCGGATGTGTTTCTTGGCCTCTCTGCTGGCGGCGTGCTCAAGCAAGATATGGTCAAGCGCATGGCTGCTGACCCGATCATCTTTGCGCTGGCGAACCCCACTCCCGAAATTATGCCGGAACAGGTTTTTGAAGTACGCAAAGATGCGGTGGTTGCCACCGGACGCAGCGACTACCCCAATCAGGTCAACAACGTTCTCGGTTTCCCCTTCCTCTTTCGCGGCGCTTTAGATGTCTATGCTCGCCAGATCAACGAAGAGATGAAGATGGCCGCTTCCCGCGCGCTGGCGGTGTTGGCGCATGAAGACGTGCCCGACAGCGTGCTTTCAGCCTACGGGCTTGAAGCGCTGCGTTTTGGCCGCGAGTACCTGATTCCTAAGCCGCTGGATTCCCGCGTGCTGCGCTTTGTTGCGCCAGCCGTCGCCGAAGCCGCCATGTCTAGCGGCGTCGCCCGCCGCGAAATTGATCTGGCCGCCTATAGTGATGAGCTGATCAATCGCATGAGCAGCGGGCAGCTCATTCGCAATCGCATTATCAATATGGCGAAGAACGGCCCTCGCAAGCGCGTGGTCTATGCTGAAGGTGAAGAACCCAAGGTGCTGCGCGCGGCCGCCGTAGTACAGGATGAAGGCTTAGCCACACCCATTTTGCTTGGTCGCAAAGATCGCATCGAGCAGCGCATTGAAGAGCTTGGCTTGCACTTTGATCCGCTGCCAGAAATTATTGATCCGTATGACGAACTCTGGCGCACTCGCTATCAGGGGCCGATGCACGAAATGCGCCAACGGCGCGGCGTTACGCTTCGCGGCGCGCGGGTGCTCCTGCGTGATCGCAATTATTTCGGCCCCATGATGCTGCGCATGGGTGATGCTGATGCCTTCCTCAGCGGTATCACCTATGAATATCCTGATGTCGTACGCCCCGCCCTTCAATTGTTCCATACTCGCCCCGGCGCGCTGCGCGCCAGCGGCGTATACATCGTCATCGTCAAGGGGCGGGTGTATTTCTTCACCGACGCCACCGTGAATATTGACCCCGATGCCGCAACCCTGTGTGAAGTGGCTATCCTCGCCGCTGACTTTGCCCGCACACTGGAGATCGAGCCAAAAGTCGCTATGCTCTCCTTCTCCAATTTTGGCAGTACGCCTCATCCGCTGTCCACCAAAGTGCGCGAAGCCGTTGAGCGAGTGCGCCATAAGCGCCCGGATATTGCGATTGACGGTGAAATGCAAGCTGATGTCGCCGTTGTGCCAGAACTCGTTGATTCGCGCTACAGCTTCAGCCGCGTCAAAGATGCCAACGTGCTCGTTTTTCCCGATCTGGCCTCTGCAAATGTGGCTTATAAGCTGATGGCAAGGCTAGGCAATGCCGAAACCATCGGCCCCATCTTGCTTGGTTTAGGCGCGCCTGTGCATGTGCTCCAGGCGGGCGATGACGTAGATGCTATCGTCGCCATGACCGCCGTCTCGGTCATTGACGCGCAAAGCCGCTAAGTAGGGGGCGCAGCGTGCTGCGCCCTATGTTATGCTGCCCCCTCTCTGACGTGGAACTCATCCCTTCCTTTTTCTCCCCCTTCCTGTCCGATTGGCCTACGAATATTCCCTGTTTCATTGCAATGTCCGAATATTGCTGCTAATAATGGCGCGTTCGAAAATTCTACTTGCTGAAAGGAAAATGCTTGCGCTTCTAGCATCACCCGTTCGTTGCCCCATGAAGTTGCAGCATAAATTAGCCTATGAAAGTCAGATCAACCCTCCTTCTTCTCCCGCTGCTCCTCCTGTTTCTCACCACTGGTATCAGCGCGCAGACCGAAGACTCGTCACCCGATGCGCCGCAAACTGGCGTACTGCTTCGGGGCGACGGCACCTTTGACGGGCTAACGTTGTTCGCGCCGCTCATCAGCCAATATGTTTATCTCATCAATCTCGATGGGCAGGTGGTCAAAAGCTGGAATTTCGAGGCCGACGTAGCTACCTCGCAAGAGCCATATCTGCTTCCCAACGGCAATTTGCTGGTACAAACCGGCGCAAATTCGGTTATGCTGCCTCAGTTTGGGCAGGTAGGCGGTGTTGCCGGTGGTCTAAAAGAATACACGTGGGATGGCAGTCTGGTCTGGAGATACGACTATGCTGGCGATACCTACCAGCAGCATCACGATATCGAGTTGATGCCCAACGGCAATATTCTGCTGGTAGCATGGGAAGTGATCTCCGCTAACGAGGCACTTTCCTTAGGCATACGTCCTGATCGCATCCCCGAAGGCGGCACCATCTGGCCGGATCACGTAGCCGAACTGAACCCACAAACGAATGAAATTGTCTGGATGTGGCGCGTGTGGGATCACCTGATTCAGGATACTGATCCTAACCTTCCCAATTACGGCGTGATCGCCGAACACCCTGAGCGCATTGACATCAACTACGTCGGGCCGCAGCAGCAGTTGGGCGATTGGCAGCACGTCAATTCCATAGACTATAACCCGCAGTTGGATCAGATCATGCTCAGCTTGCGCAACTTCAGCGAAATCTGGATCATTGATCACAGCACCACAACTAGAGAAGCTTCTAGCAATGCCGGCGGGAACAGTGGCATGGGCGGCGATTTGCTCTATCGCTGGGGCAACCCGGCAGTCTATCAGGGCGGCGCTGTTGAAGATCAAACCCTGTTTTACCAGCACGATGCCCAATGGATCGATCCCGGATTGCCCGGTGCTGGCAATATCCTCATCTTCAACAATGGCGATGATACGCGCGATGATCGCCGTTTTTCAACCACACTCGAAATCACGCCGCCGCTGTTGGAAAATAATACCTACGCCCGTGATGGGGGCGCCTATGCCGCCAGCGGCATCGTCTGGGAATATCGCGCCAATCCGCCGGAGAGCTTCTTCGCCGCCTTTGTTTCCGGCGTTCAGCGCCTACCTAACGGCAACACCTTGATCGTGAATGGCACCGAAGGGCGCTTTATCGAGGTAAACCCCGCTGGCGATCTAGTCTGGAATTACCTGAACAGCTATACTGGCAGTATGCCTGAGGGTATCGCGTATTTCAGCCCAACTTCAGTATTTCGTGCGCGGCGCTATCCTCTCAACTATCCCGGGCTAGCCCCGTTGTTCAACAGCTAGGCGGGCAGTATCACGCCGCTGCTTTGTGAGTGGCGGGTCACGGCTCAGAATTTTGAGATGCAATCCCGCTGTTATACACTCTCACCCCGATCTGGTATCGGGGTGTTTGCTGTATAGGGCAATTCCTTGTTACTGATGCCCGAAACGATCTGACCTGATCACTTGACCGGAGATACTGCTTGGCTCTCGAAACCGCCAATCCCCAACTTAAATCGCTTCCAGATGCTCTGGCCGGCCTCACCGCCGCTGAAGTCGAAGAACGGGTGCGCCGGGGCGAAACCAATAATTTTCACCCCAAGGTCGGACGTTCCTATTGGGACATCATCCGCGAGAATGTCTTTAACGTATTCACCCTCACGATGCTGATCATGCTCTCCATCGTGCTGTTCATGGGCGATCTCTCCACCGTATTCTTCGCCGGTTTCTCCGTCGTCACCAACGCCGCCTTTGGCACCATTCAGGAAGTCTACTCCAAGCGTAAGTTTGATCGTCTGATGGCTATGCAAGCCCCCCGTGTCAAAGTGATCCGCGACCGGCGCGAGCAGGAAATATCTGTTTTTGAGGTGGTCAAAGATGATGTGCTGCCGATAGAACCCGGCGATAAAATTGTGGCAGATGGCATCGCCCTCGACTCCGACTCGCTGGAAATGGACGAGTCGCAGCTCACCGGCGAATCTGATGCGGTCATGAAGGAAGCGAATGATAAGCTGTCGTCCGGTTCGTTTTGCGTGGCTGGCAGCGGCATCATGCGCGCGCAGGTGGTGGGCGAGCACAGCACCGTCAATAAGCTGACCAGTGTCGCCAAAACCTATCGCTATGTGCTCACGCCCACGCAGCGCCGCATCAACCTGATCGTTCAGCTTTCGATCTTCATCATGGTCGTCTGCACCCCCATGCTCTTTGTCGCGGGCTACCGGCAGATGGGCGAAATCGTCAACCTGACCAACTTTCAGAGCGCGGTGGTCTTCGTCGCCAGCATCGTGCCGCAGGGCTTAGTGCTAACCGCCACTCTATCTCTAACCATCGGGGCCATCGCCATCAGCCGCCGCCAAACGCTGGTGCAGCGCGTGAATGCCGTTGAATCCATGGGTAACGTCACCTGCCTCTGCTTCGACAAGACCGGCACCCTCACCGAAAATAAGCTGGCGGTACATGAAGCCCTGCCGCAAAATGGGACTGATGAAGCCGTATTAAAAGAGAAGCTGCGGCTGATGCTTCTCAACCTTTCGGCGCTGAACCGCACCGCTGCCGCCATTGCCGTCTATGCGGGCGCAGAAAAAGATGCCCCGCCTGCGCAGCGCAAACTGCGCGAAGTGCCGTTTAATTCCACTCGCAAGTGGAGCGCAGTGATATTCCCCGGCGAAACCCTGATCATAGGCGCGCCTGAACGAGTAATTACCGCTTCAGAAAAGCAGCTCTCAGAGCAGGCGAACGCGCTGGCCGAACGCGGCTACCGGCTGATCGCCATTTCTCGCGCTGAAGGCGAACTGGCCGACCAATCGCTTCCCGAAAATCGCAAAACAATGGCGCTGATCGTCCTCAGCGACCGCACCCGCAGCGATATGAAGGCCACGCTGGATGCCTTCGTCGCGCAAAACGTCGAGCTCAAGGTGATCAGCGGCGATAACCTGCAAACTGTGCGCGAAGTGGCGGCTCAGGCCGGCATGAATATTCGGCAGGCCTTCACCGGCGATCAGCTGGCGCAGATGAACGACATCGAATTTGCTGCCGCCGCCATGGAAGGCAACCTTTTCGCCCGCATCGAGCCGGATCAGAAGCGAAAATTAATTGCTTCTCTCAAGGCGCAGGGGCATTATGTCGCCATGACCGGTGACGGCGTAAACGACGTGCCTTCCCTGAAAGAGGCGCATCTCGCCATCGCCATGAACGACGGCGCGCAGATCACCAAAGATGTGGCCGACATCGTGCTGCTCAATAACGCGCTCACCACCCTGCCCGAAGCCTTCTTTGAAGGCCGCACCATCACCCAAATCATCTTTGGCACCTGCAAAATCTTTTTGGTCAAAAATCTCTACAGTCTCCTGTTTTTCGTCTTCGTCGGTTTCATGTATCTGCCTTTCCCGATCAACCCGACGCAGATCAGTTGGGTTACCTTCGGCGTGGTCAATATCACCGCCGGGCTGATGACCTTCCGCCTGTACGCGCCCAAAAAGATGGAGCATTTCCGTAAAGATGTGCTCGATTATGTAGTCACGACGGGTGCTTTAGGCGCGGTCATGGCCACGCTGCTCTATGCCATCACCTTCTTCGAGCGCGGCGAAGGGGTCGAAGGCATGCTCGCCGCCCGCAGCGTGATTGTGGTGTTCCTAACACTGTTTGGAATGTTAGTCTTCTGGAACGTGTGCGGCATCGAAATCTTGCAGCCTCGCACCTGGCGGCATAATCCCCGCGTATTCCTGTTCGGCTTAGGTGCAGCCTTCGTAACCATCCTCGCCGGCTACCTCGTGCCACAAATTCTCGCCTTCGTGCCCCTCAACTTGCTGGAATGGGCGCTGGTGATCGTGGTCTTCAGCGTTACGGCGGTGCTGATGACAATCGGCGTGCGTACCCGATTCTTCTCCAACCTGATCTGGAAGCTCACCGCCCCGCCGTGAGAATGATCTCTACCTCACCCCCGCCGCCGCGCTGCCCCCAGTTGTGCATAGGGCAGCCACAGCGTGAAGCTGGAACCTTTGCCTTCGCCAGGGCTGCCTGCCGTGATCGTGCCGCCGTGTGCCTGCACAATTTCCTGCGTAATCGCCAGCCCCAAACCAGTGCCGCGCTGCGGCCCGCGCGCCTTATCCACCTGATAGAAGCGCTCGAAGATGCGCGGAAGCTGTTCGGCAGACATACCCACGCCAGTATCGCTGATCTCCACCACCACGCCGTTGTTCTGCATAGACGTGCGCGCCGTGACCATGCCCCCCGCAGGCGTAAACTTGATCGCGTTGCTCAGTAAATTGGTCAAAACTTGTGCCATCCGGTCGCCATCCCCGGCAATCGCTGGCATCGGTGCGGTTTCCAACTTCAGCGTTACGCCCTTTTCCCCCGCGACGATGCTCAGCCGCTGCCCGATAGCTTCAGTGAGCTGCCCCATATCCAGCGGCGAAATATTCATCGAAAGCCGCCCCGCTTGCAGCCGCGCCAGATCGGTCAGTTCCGTCACCATCCGGTTCAGCCGCGCCGCCTCGTCATAGATGATCTGCGCCGCCTTCGCCGGGTCGGGCGCGGCACCGTCCACAATCGCCTGCGAAAAGCCCTGTATTGAAGTCAGCGGCGTTTTCAGGTCATGCGACACGTTCACCAGAAAATCCTGCTGGCTGCGCTGTTCCCCCTGTACCTGATTCACCAGCCGGTTGAACGCTTGCCCCAGATCGCGCGATTCCTCGAAGCCTTGTTCTGGAATACGGCGCTCGTAATGCCCGGCGGCAATCGCGCCCGCGGCTTTCGACATCGTTTGCAGCGGGCGGGCAATGCTCCGGCTGATGATCCACGACAGCGCCACCGCAATCGCCACGCTAATCAGCGCTGCCTGCGCCAGCAGCGGCAGTATCTCCGTGCCAAAGTCAGACAGCGCCTCGCGTAAAGTTTGCACCGGGCGGGTATCGGCAAACAGCATGTAATATTGATCCTCCGCAAATGGAAGCCCGCGAATGCCCACAAACAGCCATTCGCGGTTCTCATCTATGAAACTGCCGCCTAGCGCGTCTACCGTGGCATACTGCCCCCGCCGCAGCCCCGCCGGAAAGCGATAGTTCTGAATATCAGCATGCAGCGGGCCGCCGGTTAGCCGGCCTTCGCTGTCATAAACCACGCTGCGGTTTGAAAGGTTGGCGATCAGCACCCGCACGTTCTGCTCGGCTGCCAGCCCCGAAAGCTCGCCGCCCAGCGCCGCCAGCGATTCATCAGGATCGCGCAGCAAGCCGGGATGCCAAGACTCCAGCAGCAGCCGTAGCGGGTCCGCCTGCAAAGCAATCGTCGCTAATTCCTGATATACCGGCTCTGGCGGCGCAGCGCGGGTGTTCAAAATCAGGATGAATGACAGCCCGATCGTCCCGACAGCGACGATCACTAGAAACAGATACGATAGCAGCAAACGCCCGCGAATGCCGCGCATGAATCCCCTCATAGATCCAGCCGGTAGCCAACCC
Organism: Anaerolineae bacterium; assembly: GCA_014879665.1. GTDB lineage: Bacteria > Chloroflexota > Anaerolineae > Aggregatilineales > Phototrophicaceae > Flexifilum. The sequence continues at coordinate 22,945 of JACSRP010000154.1, forward strand.
CCCACACCGTTTCAATCGTCGGCTTCATGCCTTGAAGCTTATGCCGCAAATGGGCAATATGCACGTCCACTGTGCGGGTTTCCCCTGCAAAATCGTAGCCCCATACCACATCCAGCAGCTTCTCGCGGGTGAAGACCATACCCTTGTGTTCGGCCAGCGTCACCAGCAGGTCAAATTCCTTCACCCGCAGGTCCACCGTTTTGCCTTCCACCGTCACAATCCGGCGATCCGGAAATATCCATAGGTTGTCCAGCTTCAAAATCGAATCCGCAGCGGGGGAGTTGCGCCTTTCAGTGCGCCGCAAAATCGCCTTGACCCGCGCCACCAGTTCGCGTGGATTGAACGGCTTGGTCAGATAGTCATCTGCGCCCAGTTCCAGCCCCACAATGCGATCAATATCTTCACTGCGCGCCGTCAGCATGATGATCGGCACGTCAGACTCAGCGCGCACGCGGCGGCATACCTCCCACCCGTCTAGTTCCGGCAGCATCAAATCCAGCACCACCAGCGCCGGCTTCTCTGCGAGAATTTTGCTCAGCGCCAATTTGCCATTGGTGGCGCTGGTAATCTTGAATCCCTCTACCTCAAGATACATTTTGGCGAGGTCAATAATATGCTGTTCATCGTCTACGATCAGGATCGTATCGCTCATGCGTATCGCCTTCTGGTGAATCCGGGGGCAATCTACACACAGCGAAAGCCGCCCATAAGTCGTATCCCTGATGATAGCGCCGAAATGTTATAAAAGTGTTGGCTAAATGAAAAACCTCTGTGCGCGAACCCCGTTAGCTTTCAACTCGTCACTTTCTCATCACTTTTTTTCGTTTTATGCCCCTTTTTCCCCTCAAATTTTGAGTCCATTTTGTTAGCAATATAGTCACCTATTAGCAGAAAATATGTGCTAATCTTAGATTCAACTTGTAAATTCAGTTCTCAAATTGGAGGCAGTCATGTCCACTATCCTCATCACCGGCGGCACCGGCACCTTTGGCCGTGATCTCACTGCGCTGTTACAGCCAACCGCGCGCACGCTGCGCATCATGAGTCGTAAACCCGCGCCGCCCGATCTGCCTGCAAATATCGAATGGGCAGTCGCCAATCTAGCGACGGGTACCGGCATTGATGATGCCGTGCGCGGCGCCGATATCATCATCAACGCCGCCAGCGATTCCGGCGGAAATACGCATCAGGCCGATGTTGTTGGTCTCCAATCGCTGCTGAATGCCGCGCAGAGTCACAAGATCAGTCATTTCCTGCATATCTCGATTGTGGGGATTGATCAGATGCCGTTTGGTTATTACCGGCATAAGCTGGACGCAGAAGCCGTCGTTTCTGCATCGGTGCTGCCCTATTCCATCGCCCGTATCACCCAGTTTCATTCGCTGGTGCTAAATATACTGGAACCATCGCTCAAAATTCCGGGCGCGCCGCTGCGGATTCCGACAGATATACAATTTCAAAGTATTGATTCGCGTGAAGCGGCGGCACAAACGCTGACGTATCTGCATACACCAGCAAATGGCAGGCTGCCCGATATTGGCGGGCCGGAAGTGCTGATGCTAGGCGAGATGGCGCAAACGCTGCTGGATGCGCGCGGCGATTCGCGCCCTATCGAGCATACACTCACGCCTGATCCTAAAGTGTTCTGGCCGTCCCCCGAAGCGATTGAGGCCTATCGTCGGGGGTTGAATACCACGCCTGATCACTGCTGCGGCAGCATCACCTGGCGGGATTTCGTTACTTAACGCAGAGATAGATGTGATAAATAGATGCGGCACCGCGCCCGCTTTCGGGCAAGTTGGCGGCTTACCCTTCATCCATTTGCGTTTGCGAGCAGGGTTTATTCTTGAATCGTCAGGAAATCACGCAGCTTGAGGGAAAATCCCGGCAGTACATCACCGCTGGAAATTTCGCCATCCATGCTGACAATCTCTACCGGTGCATCAGGCGCGTAAACTTCAACAAGGTGACGTTCGGGATAAACCAGCCAAACCAGCGTCCCCATCTCGGCATATAACGCCAGCTTACGGCGGATGACAGACACTTTATCAGTGGGAGAGATGACCTCAACAGCCAGATCTGGCGGCACTTCTCCAAAGCCGTGATATGCTAATTTCTGCTGCCGTTGGCTCGAAATAAACGCGACATCCGGCGCAATCGCACTGTATTCGCCAAAAGGCGTGAATGCCAGAGCGCCAGAACTTCAGCGCATCATCCGTGAGCTAATAGCCATCATGGATGCCAGTTCGCATGAGCAGCTCGGTCAGCAGTAAATCCTTCGCCCACGGTTATATGGGCGATAGATAGAAATTAAGCGAGTGTATATGCCGTTTCGCCCGACGCTAGAAACGCCCGCTGAATCCGTAGGGGAGTCCCACCCGTAGGGCGTGTCCGGAACTATCGTGGTTTCGAGCCTACGGCGCGTGCTTCCCTCTACAGCGAGGCTTTTAAGACACCTTCTCGTTATCTTTAGAAGCGATTGCCCTACGCGGCGCGTATTCAACCTATGTAGCGTGAATAAGCACGGGCTATACTTGGCTAGTTCGGTTATGAAATTGTGACAAAAATCGTTGAAAACTGCGCGTAATTTACTTCTGATTTGTCTGCTGGCATTGATCTTTCGCCTTGTGCTGGGCGCGGCGTTTGTGCGCTTTCCGGGCATCGCTGATCCAAATCATTACTACAATATGGGCGCGCGACTGGTTGAAGGTCAGGGTTTTACGATTGACTATATCTGGCAGTACAACCGCCCGCCGAACGCAGTAGCGCATCCTGAAGATCACTGGATGCCGCTGGCAGCGGTGCTGGCGGCCGTTCCGATGAGCATATTCGGCATCTCTACCGGCGCATCGCTGGTCTTATTTGTGGCCATTGGCAGCCTTCTGCCGCTGATCGCCTATTGGGGCGCGCGGCAGCTTAAACTGCAAGAAAGCACAGCCTATTTTGCGGCGCTGACGGCGGCGTTCATGCCGGAACTGGTGCTGAACTCGCTCAGAACTGATACCACGGTGCCGACGGCTTTATTCGTCTGCTTGAGCATCCTCTTGCTGAACGAGGGATTCTGGCGCGGCGGATGGTGGCGCTTTGCCCTGAGCGGGGCAATGGTCGGGCTGGCCTATCTGACACGCAACGATGGCCTGCTGCTGATTCCGCTGCTGGCGGCGATCATAATTATTTACGTGATTATGCGCCGGAAACATCGGGATATTCCGTTTCATTGGCGCGGCGTGGCGATATGGTTGGCCGCGATGCTGCTGGTGATGACCCCGTGGCTGATCCGCAGCTGGCAGGAATTCGGGGCATTGGGATCGGCTGAAACGGACGACATGTTCTTCTTCACCGATCACAGCGATCATTACGCTTACGGGCGACATTTCACGCTGGAAACGATGCTGGCGGCACAAACACCGGCGCAGATTATCGGCAAGCGGCTGTTCGAGATGGCGGCGGGCGTAAAGGTAGTGATTACCGGGCTAGGTGAAGTGCTGGCTGTCGGGCTGCTGGGCGGGGCGGCTTATTTATGGATGAAGCGGCGTGAAGACCCGAAGCGGCTGCTGGCGGCGCTGCCGGTAGTACTGCTGCTGGGCGGAGCATTCATCGCCTATACCGTGTTCATCCCCTATAAATCGCAGGCGGGCAGCTTCAAGAAGGCCTTCTTGATGACCGCGCCGCTGCTGCTGCCTATTGCCGCCTTAGCCATTGAACGGGCTATCCCTCATTTGCGCTGGCGTTACGGGGTGATGGGCTTATCGCTGCTGATACTGGCGGCCTTTGCTGCCGATCTGGTGCGGCTGGACGCGGCGGCGGCGAATTATTATCTGAGCCGAATTCAGACGATGGCAGCGCAGGCGCGGGAACTGCCAGACACCAATGATGACGGCCAGCTGATTTTTATGACGCAAGACCCCTACATGCTGAGCTACGTTGGGCTGCCTTCGCTGATGTTCCCTTATGAAAACCTTGACACTACTTACGAAATTGCAGGCCGCTACGGCGTGGATTATCTGTTGATGCCCTCTGCGAGGCCGGGCATTGACCTGCTGTTGAACGGCGAGAACGATCCACGATTTAACCTGATCGAACAGGTGCCGGGCACGGAATACTCGTTCTGGCGGGTGGGGGCAGAGTAATGCGCGGCGGCAAAGCATTATGGGCGATTCTGATCATCGCCTTTCTGCTGCGGGTGGCTGTCGGGCTGTCGCTTGATCCGGCGCGGCCATACGTGGTCGCCAGCGACGATGCCGCGTGGTATCTGGCGAATGGCTACACCCTGATGACCGGTGATCAGCCGTCGAATGGTATGGTGACTAAGCCGGAAACGCTGGAGCAGCCGCCGGTCTATTTCGTGTTCGTCGGCATTCCACAGGCGTTGTTCAGCCCTGAAACGGCGATCATCGTGATTCGCCTGTTACAGGCGTTGGTTTCAACGGTGGTGGTCTATTTTAGCTGCCGGATGGCGCTGCTGATCGGTGGGCGTGGGGCGGGATTGACTGCGGCAGCGATCACAGCTATAGCCCCCGCGTTAGTGCTGGAAGCAGCGCAGATCAAAACTGAAACACTGTATATCTTCTTCCTGATCGGCGGCATCTGGTCGCTGGTTGAGGGGGTTTCGCGCTCAAAGCCCCACGCGAGAGAAGATGCCGCCATAAAATGGACGAAGAACGCTGTATGGTTCGTGGTGGCGGGTAATTTTTTTGCGCTGGCGGCACTGACCAGAGCTGTATTCGTCGCGTTTCCGCTGCTGGCGGTGGTTGTGCTGATCATTATCCTCGGTTGGCGAGTAGGCCGGGGCAGCGTTTTGCTGCTGGTGATGGCCTATCTTTCGATCATGCTGGTCTGGACAGTTTATAACTACGCAGCTCAAGGGCGGCTGGTCTTTGGCGGCTACGGGTTCACCTCTTTTGTGTATCTGGGCGCGGCGGGCTGGGATGATCCGGGGGCGGTAGATGATCAACTGGGTATCACCGGAGCAGCGGGTGAAAATGCCGGCGCAATCATCACCAACGCCGCGCAAGAGGCGATTCTGAGCGATATTCCGGCGTATTTGGGGCATCGCGTTCAGGAGCTAACCGGAGCATTGATACAACCTCACGCCACTGAATATTTCGGCGGCGAAAGTTTGAAAAATTTAGTGGTGAAGTGGCTGCAAGAGGACGGTTCGCTAAACGGGCTTTCGGCGGTTGTTAGCGCAGATGCCTTTGTGCCGAAGCTGGCGCTGTACGGCTTCCATTTTGGCGCGCTGTTTTTCGGGGCAATTGGTTTGATCGCCGCACGGAAACAGTGGCGAGTTTGGCTGCCGCTGGCCGCCTTTATCGCTTACACGCTGGCGGTACATTTTGTGCTTTATGCGCTGCCGCGCTATTTGTTTCCGATGATGCCGCTGTGGTGGGTGCTGGCAGGCGTAGGGCTGGCGGCGTGCTGGAAAGCGCTCACCCCTACCCCCTCTTCCTCCATATAAATGGGGCTTAAAAATCGCCCTTACCCCTCATCCCTTCTATTCAAAGCAGATTATTGAGTAACCCTGATTGTTTCGATAAAAAAGTTTACATCTGCGGCAGTTTTTTTACAGACTACGATAAATTCGATAACACCTTCCCTGTAGAACTAAAGGTAGTGAACGCATGGCGCTGTTCTCAGCGTCAAGGACAGGGAGAAGAGGAAATGAAGCGCAGTATTCTGGTGGTGCTGGTGGTCGCTGCATTAGGAACGCTGATGATCCCGTTTGTGGTCAGCGCGCAGGAAACAACTGAAGGCCGTTCAGTGACGATAACTGAAGAACAGATCAATGACAGTTTCGCAGTGACGAATCCATCACGGCGGCGGGCATCGGATGTGGTTGTGGATTTGCAGGCAGGGCAGGTGCAGTTGAGCTTTGATTGGTCGAATCGCCGCCCGGATGACGGCGTGGCGAACGCGAGCGTTAGCAGCATCTGGGCGCCGCTGCTTGAAAATGGACGCCTTTTCTGGACGCTAGAAAGCGCGACGGTTGACGGTGAGCCGGCATCAGAAGAAATGATGGAGCAGATCAACACCCAGCTTTCAAGCCGGTGGCGTAATTACATGCGTCGCCACATGCCGCGGGGATGGATGACGAATGTGACCATCACCGATACGGAAATGACTATTCAATTGGCGCCGCCGATGATCTAAACAGCAGATTTCTATCCCTCAAGTGACACCGACTAAAGGCAAAAGCCCCTTGATTATTTGAGGGGCTTTTATGTTATCAGGGTATATTAGGACTTAGATAAGGCTGCGCATGAAGGAACGATGATGAATATTGCCGAAGTTTTAGCGATTTATGATCAGCAGGAACGGCGCGAAATGCGTTATCCAGATGTCGTTCGTGATGTGGTGCCGCCTATAGTGCGACATATTAACGTGCCGGGGCGGCGCAGTTTCATCATTTATTCAACTCTGGATGCGAGCAATGCGGATGAAACAATCGCCAGAGAAGCAGCTTTTTTCGCTGAACTGGGGCGCGATCTTGAGTGGAAAGCCTATGGCCATGATCAGCCAGATGATCTTGAGCAGCGGCTGCGGGCGCACGGTTTTGAGGCCGAAGACCCGGAAACACTACTCATTTGTGATCTTAATGATCTGCCGCCCACGCTGCAGCAGCCCGTCACCGCTGATCTACGCGCGGTGCCGCATGATGGCGACCTTATGCCGTGGATCAAGGACATTTTGACGGTTGAGGAACACGTGTGGGAAACCGATATGAAGTGGCTGGGCGAGCGACTTGAACATCAACTGCGAACATTTCCAAACTTTATTAGCATCTATGTGGCTTATATTGACGGCCAGCCTGCCAGCGCTGCATGGATTAACTACCCTGAACATTCGCAATTCGCCAGTTTATACGGTGGTTCCACCTTAAAAGCACATCGCGGGCAGGGTTTATATACACAACTTGTCGCTATTAGGGCGCAGGAAGCTATTCGCCGGGGCTACCACTATTTGACGATAGATGCCAGCGAGATGAGCCGCCCGATTGTAGAGAAGAACGGTTTCATAACAGCCTCTACAGCGACAGCTTATATCAAGTTTGCGAACCCGCCTGCAAGTATTTGATTCTAGCCCATAAAATAGGGTCTAATCATTCTTTGTAAGTATATTTGCTAAGACTATGATGTGGTAAACAAGGGTAAAAAATCATGATCGTGCGTATGACCATAGAATTAGAAGGTGAGAATGATACCCGGCAGTTAGAGGCGCTGCTGCGGGGATTGGTGAATGCCATTTCCGTAGAGGGCGCCCCTCAAAGCGCAGTCGCTGTTGGGGAAGATACAGCTGCTAAGAAGCAGCGCAAGAAGCGCACTCCGGGGCGCCCCCGGGCTAAGCGCGGCGAAGGCGCAACTTCGATGATTAAAATGCTCATAAACGAGGGCTATTTTGCTGAGCGCCATACCGCCGCACAGGTGCGGGATGACCTTAATGCGCGCGGCTACGGGATTGATAACCGCCAGATTTATGTAACTTTGAAGTATTTTGCAGACCGGAATCAGTTAAGTCGGGAAAAGGCAGGCGGCAGTTTTGTATATTTTGTTGAGTAGGCGTTTGGCGAATACCGCAGGGCAACCTATTTTGCACAGTACATCATTATTGAACAACCACCGGAACAATCAAAAATGCCGGTGGTTTTTTTATCTGTAAGAGGATGCCGGGTTCAGTGCGTCTACAGGCTATCGCGAATGTACAATGATTAGGATGGAATACTAATGGCGAAAGACAAACAAATTCCGGCAGAATACCGTGATCTGCTGGATCGCCCGATTGTGGTGAGTTTGGCGACGATTAACCCTAGCGGGCAGCCACAAGTGACACCGGTCTGGTGTGATTATGATGGCGAGTATGTGCGCGTGAACAGCGCCGGCGGCCGCCGCAAAGTGAAGAATATGGAAGCGAGGCCGCAGGTGACGGTACTGGCGATTGATCCGGAGAATCACTACCGCTGGATAGAAGTGCAAGGCGTGATCGAAGTGATAAATAATAATCAGGATGAGGCGGTTGCGCACATCAATAAACTGAGCAATGACTACGATGGCAATCCCGATTTTTTCAGCAATAAGCCCGATCTGCGTAACATGCAAGAACGGTTCATTTTCAACATTAAGCCAATGCATGTGATCGCGAACGGGTAGAAGGTACACATTCCAGCAATCTAAATGTTACAATTCGTCGTTATGCGACGAATGATGCGACTCTATTTGCTATTAACTCTAGTGCTTGCGTTTGGCGCAGCCTGCGCGAACCAGCCTATTCCGCCACCGGTCACGGCGGGCGTGATGTTCCCGACGATGACCGCAGGCCGGCTGATTCAGGGGCCGCTGCCGCCGGCAGCGCCGCCCCCCGCTTCCGGGCAGCTTTCTAACCCGGCGACGGCCATCGCGCTGGCGAACGTGCCTACGGCAACACCGAATTTTGCGGCATGCCCCGCGCCCAATGCCGCTGCTTCTCTGGAGGCGGCCGTGCAGGGCGGTGCGCCGCGTACATCCGCCGCTGTCTCCGATGCGATAGGGCGTTACCTGAGCGATGGCGGCAATGTTGGTGAGATTGAGGCCGTGCTGCGCGATAACTGGGCGATGCTGGAAGGCGGCTTTGTGCGCGGCGATCTTGACCTGACGGGCGAAGGCATTCCGGAAGTATTGGTGTCTTTCAACGCCCCCGAAGTGGGCGGGATGCTCTTAATTTATGTCTGCGCGGATGGCCGCTATACCGAACGCTATCAAGCGATCATGGGTGAGGATGGCGGCGGTACTTCGCCGCAAATTTTGAGCGCCGCCGATCTGAATTTTAATCAGCGGCCTGATCTGCTGTTTGCCAGCCAGATTTGTGGTGCCGATGGCGATAACTGCCGGCAGCTTACCCAATTGACGGCGTGGGATGCTGTGCGGGGACGGTTTTTGAACCTGCTGGGCGGCGGCGTGAGAGGCGATGAAGCCCCGACTCCACTGGATGTGGACGGCGACAGAATCAGCGAACTGGTGGTGCGCCTCACCAACGATGGCGATTCGACAACTGGCCCGCTGCGCACCGGTCAGATCGTGTATGACTGGGACGGCGCAAGCTACGTGCGCAGCTACACACAGTACGACCCGCCGCGATTCCGGATTCAGATGGTTCATGATGCGGATCAGGCATTCCAGCAGGGGCGCACCCGCGACGCAATCGCGCTCTACGATTTAGTGATTAACAGCCCCGCGCTGGAAAACTGGCTGAACGACGATATTACCATTCTGCCGGCCTATGCCCGCTATCGTATGCTGCTGGCCTATGCCGATATGGAAGCGCCGGAACTGATGGAGATACACGCGCAGATCTTGCAGCTTTATCCCGATCTGGCAGCTGCGCCGGTGTATGCAGAACTGGCGATTCGCTTCTGGGACGCGCTGCAAACCAGCAATAATTTGCACAGCGCCTGTGTGGCGGTGCTGGAAACACTGTCCACAAGGCCAGAAGGGATAGGGCTGATGAATCGTTACGGCAGTTCCAGCGAACCATACAGGCCGGAGACGATCTGCCCATACTGAAATTGTGTTACAATCGCCCGAACTTGTTTAGCTTTTAGCCGATTGCCTTCACCCCTGCCCCTCTCCCTCAGGAAGCGGGGATTTCGTATATAGGCGTGATCCATGTTGACGGCGCTGGTATTGAAGTGAACGGCAGTATCTCCGGCAAAAGTGATTTATATAACCACATTCTTCGAGGTCAAAGCATGTCTGAATTGCT
>JACSRP010000248.1 GCA_014879665.1 Anaerolineae bacterium
CCAGACGATCATAAATACGCCCGGTATCTTTGCGGCTGTCTTTGCGGCGGTAAGAGATAAAAATACGCGGCATAGGTTAAGGTTAATAAGGAAAACGCTCATCCGAACTAATTATAGCCTTGTCCCTACTTCTGCTCTGCTTCTAACTGCTCGTCGGTCATCCCGAAGCGGCGCTTGCGCAGAACGTAGGTCTCCAGCGCCTTATGAAACTCGTTCTGGTCAAAATCCGGCCACAGCGTCGGTGTCACGTAATATTCGCTGTAGCTGCCCTGCCAGATCAAAAAGTTGCTCACCCGTAATTCGCCGCTGGTGCGAATGATCAGGTCGGGGTCGGGCAGGTCACCGGTATACATATAGCGGCTGATCAGCTCTTCGGTCACATTGTCAGCCGGAATCCCCTCGCGGATAATGTGCTTAACCGCCTCCACAATCTCTTTACGCCCGCCATAGTTGAAGGCCACGTTCAAGATCAGGCTGTCGTTATGCCGGGTGCGCGTGGTGGCATCATTGATCTTCTTTTGCAGGCGCGGCGGCACCCCGCTGGTTTCGCCAATATGCCGAATCTGCACGCCTTCTTTGTCCAGTTCGTCCAGCTCGCGCCCAAGGAACACTTCCAGCAGCCGCATCAGCGCGTCCACTTCATAGCGCGGGCGCGCCCAATTTTCAGTGGAGAAGGCGTAAATGGTCAGCACTTTCACGCCTTCTTGCACACAGGCGCGCAGCACCCGGCGCAAATTTTCCACGCCATGCCGGTGACCCTCGGTGCGGGGCAGGCCGCGTTGTTTCGCCCAGCGCCCGTTGCCATCCATGATGATGGCGACATGCTGCGGCACTTTGGCCAGCTTTGCCGGCGCTTTTTCCTCGGATTGCATCAGGGTCATCGTGACCTATTCTCTGCGCTGCGCGCTAGACTGTCATGATCTCTTGTTCTTTATGCTGCGCCAGTTCGTCAATTTGCTGAATGAACTTGTCGGTGTGCTTCTGCATCTCTTCGGTGCCCCACTTCGACTCGTCCTCCGACACCATTTTTTCTTTCTCAAAGTCCTTGATATCGTCATTCATATTGCGGCGAATATTGCGAATGGCAACGCGGGCTTCTTCGGTGCGCTTATTCAGCATCTTGACCAGATCCTGACGGCGTTCGCGGGTCAGCGGCGGCATATTAAGGCGAATGGTATCGCCATCCACCTGCGGATTGAGGTTGATGTCCGAGCTGAGAATCGCCTTCTCAATGCTTTTGACTGCACCTTTGTCAAACGGGCGAATCATGATCTGCATTGCCTCTGGCGTAGAAATCGTCGCCAGCTGCCGCAGTTCGGTTTCCTGCCCGTAGTACTCCACGATCAGGCGATCCACCAGCGCGGTGCTGGCGCGCCCGCCGCGAATGCCCAGTAAGTCCTGCTCGTACACATGCACGGCAGACTTCATCTTGCTCTGTGCTTCCTTAAGAATATCATCAATCATCACGGCACTTCCTATTTGTAATCTACCATACAACGAAACTCGCGTTTTTCCTCAAGGCGTAAAACTACACGCGCCGGCGCTAATGACGCAAGTGGCTAATAACGCCGCATCACGCCAGACTTCAAACACCGCATTTTCTTGCGGGCTGATCCAGAACCAGTAGCGCGACGCGACGGCGCGCCACGCATAGCGACTGCTGCATTCGGAGGGTTCGGGCAGCACCGGCTGATTGATCTGCCATAACTGGATGCAGTCGCCCGTCGGTAGGGAAAAGATCACTTCGGAGCCATTCGCCCACTCATTTGACCCATAGCTCAAATTCTGCCCCGGCTGCACAAAAGTTAACCCGCCGGCATTGACCATTGTATCCGACTGATTCAACAGCACAATCGAACGATCATCATAAATGAGCAGCACCGAACCGTCGAGTTGAGGCACTGTGCTAGGGATTATAGTCGGTTCCAGCGTTGGCTGCGCTGTCGCCGTGACTGGAATTTCTGTAGGCTGTGGGGTAGGCGGCGGAGGGCTAGCCGTAGGCGAAAGCGTATCTGTCGGCGCAGCTGTGGGCGGTTCTGTAGCTTCTTCGATTATTGCAGCGATCTCAGTGGGTGGCGGCATCGTCGCTGAAAGCACGGCAGCGGTCGTCGCCGTGCTTTCGCCGGAAACTGACGCTGTAATCCCGTTCACCGCCAGCGCCACCGCCAGCGCCAACACTACCAATAAGATCGTCACCAGCCACCAGCGCGATCTTGTCTTTGCAGAGGACGCCGCTTCGCCTGTTTCTCCTTCTCCCACGCGCAGCGGAGGCGGATCGGGCGGCGCAGTATTCGAATCCAGCAGCGGGATCGTGCTGCCTCTTGCCCCCGCATCCCACGGCGGGCGATTGATCGGCATCGGGGGGTGTTCATCTTCTGCCGCAAATGCCGCTTCGAGCGCCGCCGTAAATGCCGCGCCGTTCGTGAAACGATCTTTCGGATATTTTTCAATTGCGCGCAGCACCACTACTTCAACCCGCGCTGAAATATTCGGGTTGAAGCGGCTGATCGGCGGCGGAATCTCATTCAAATGCTTCAAGGCCACTGACATCGCGCTGGGATCATCGAATGGCACTTTGCCCGCTAATAATTGGTACAGCACCACCCCCAGCGCGTAAAGATCGCTCTGCGGCACCGCGTCGGCAGATGAAATCGCCTGTTCCGGCGCAATATAGTGGGCGCTGCCAAAAGTGTTGCCGATGCTGCCTTCCGGTACGCTTAACGCCAACCCGAAATCGGTCAAAATAGCGCGGTGATCGCCCGTGACCATGATGTTCGAAGGCTTCACGTCGCGGTGAATCACCCCATTGATATGGGCGTAATCCAGCGCCGCGCTGGTGTCGCGCATGATCTGCAAAATTTGCGCGTCGGTGAAAGAAACATTCCGGCTTTTGAGAATTTGCCCTAAATCGCGGCCTTCGATGAAGACCATCGCCATGTAATACAGGCTTTCGTAATCGCCAAACTGGTAAATGCCGACGATGTTCGGGTGGTTAAGCCGGGCAATCGCGCGGGCTTCACGCTCAAAACGCTGGCGGTATTCGGCCTCGTTTTCAGTCGCCAGCAGCGTGCCGTCAATCACCTTGACCGCGGCGTAACGATCCAGCCGCGCGTCGTAGCCTTTGTATACACGCGCCATGCCGCCGCGTCCCAGAATCTCCACGATCTGGTAGTCGCCCAGTTGTTTGCCGATCAACGGATCGAACGCTGCCATGCCTGCTTCAATCTTACTTCCGCGAATGGGGGCTGATTATAGCGCCAGATGGACTCATCCTCACCCTTCGCGCTTGGCTTCACATCCCTTCCAATGCTTTGCAGAGGGGATGGAGGGGTGGGGACTTCGATCATGGAAAAGCCAGCTCAGGATTCATGAATGGAATCAGCGCTAGAATCACCGCGTGGGCGTAATACGCGGTGCGGTCAATCAGCCCGCCAGTGAGCAAGCCCACCGAACCATCATTCTGCTTGCTGTTGCTGCGCCCGAATATCATGTCATCGGCGTGGCCAAGCTCAATGCCCTGCCGCACCAGCGCCACCACCGATTCCGGCAAGTAGAACATACCGGTACGGGCTTTGCCTGTTTTAGTGCCGTTCAGCACCACCACCCACGCGAAAACCTCAATCGCGCCGTTCACCTCGTCACACCCGCCTTCAATCCCGATCCAGTAATCGGCATCTGGCTGTATTTTCCGGGCGGCATCTGCCCGATTGTAGGCGCCTTGCAGCGTTTCTTCATCGGTCATCGGTTGTGCGTTCACGCCTGAAGGCACAGATATGCCCTCAGCTAGGTAGTCCTGATCCGGAAACATCTGCTGGAAACCGTCCAGCGCCGCGCCAATTTTGACCGGGTTGTTAGAGGCAACGATCAGTTTAGGCACGCTTAAAATCCTATCAACAGCTTGAACAGTGCGAACAGCCCGAAGGCGAAATGCGCGGCGATGGCCGAACGGGTGCTGCCGGTGACTGCGCGCACAATCCCGAATACCAGCGCCGCCAGCAGCGGATTTACGCCGCTGTGCCACAACGTGGCAAATGAACCGGCGTCTGGAAACACCATGGCATAAGCAGCGGGGTAGATCAGTAGATGGAAGATTCCGCTGGCTGCCGAAACCGCGATCAAGCCCGGCCACGCGCCGAAGCCGATCCGCAGCACTGGCAAGGCGATGCCGCGAAACACCAACTCTTCAGCGACAGGCTGCACCAGCAGCAAAAAGGCGGCAGAAATAATAAGTAAAGGCGTATTATCACGCGCAACTGCTGCGCTTAGCAGCGCCGGCGCTGGCAAAAATTGCCCGGTGACCAGCAGGCTAAGCAGGTCAATGGTCAGCGCCAGCCCGAAACTGATGAAGATGATGAACAGCAGCGGCGTGCCGCCGGGTTGCAGTTTTAAGGCGGCTCGCTGTTCGGGGGGGTTCCGTGATTGCAGCACGAAAATGATGGTGACGATCCCGCCGATCACCCAACCAGCGATCAGCGCCGCAGGTTGCCCGCTGAGCCAGATTTCTGCTGCGAAGGTGCCGCCGATGAAGGCGAGAATCGCGACCACCATCGCGATCAGCGCCGAAGTCAAATTCCATGGCGGCGCAGGTTCAACCGTGCGGATGCGTGCTATTAGCGAAGGGCCGGGTTTGGAGACGGTCATAGGCTCTCTCGTTTCATGGCTAGTTCCTTCTCGTTTCAGCAGCTTCTGGCGCGTCTGCACTCTCAATAACCGGCGTGGGAAAGGTGATTTTGAAACGATCTAACTTAATCGCGCCGAGTGGCTTTATATCGCTCAGATCGGGAATATGCACGCCATCCCCGGTTACTTTTATGCTGGTCAGCCATTCGATGCCCGCGCTGACCGCCAGCTTGATGAAGAAGCTCCGTCCCTGCCATCGCTGTACGACCGTGACCGGAAATAGCCCGGTATTCACCGGCATCCTGAATAATCCGGCGCTGGCAGTCAACCCGGCAATTTGCGTGCCATCCAGCGATGCGCTCAGGTGATCCTCTCCGTCTGGCAGCGTCTCCACCACAAAATCGGCGTGATCTTTGGGAATGCCCCAGTTGGTGCGGCCGCCGATCACGCTTTCCCATGTCGAGACGTAACTCTGGCTGATCGAGTACAGCTTCTTGAGCTTGCCGCGGCGCAAGACCTCAAATTTGCCGGGGATATAGAGTAATTCGCTGTATGCGCCCACTGGCGACGATCTGTAATTCATCCAAGCTACCGCGCCAGTGCCGCCGCGCCAGTGGGCGTTGAGTTCATCGCGTTCGACGACTCCTCGCGGATCATCGGGTGAAAATTTATAAAACACCACCCAGCCATCGCCCGTCAGTTTCCACGGCGGCGGGGCAGCCAGCAAATCTGGTGGGGTCATGTATCCGGTGGCGGCAAACGCCGCTGTTTCAGAAGCCATGCGCTCTCTTAACTTGCCATCCTGCCAACAGCACACCATTGTAGCGAACTGTGCCGCGATTATTGAGTCCGCATTCGCCTATCAGTTCAAAACATTTTTTCTTGGCGTGCCTGGCAACCTGGCGGTTTAAATTCTTTTCCCCGTGCCCATACGGTTCAGAATAATCTTTTGAAGTCGCCGCTTTTGCAATTGCCAGATGTACGGGTAAGATACGCCAGTTTAGCCGCTAGTATTTGAAGTTTGCGCCTGCATGAAAACACGCTTAATCATTTTCTGCACATTCGTTTTGCTTGGGATTTTGCTGGCTGTGCCAATAGGTGCGCAGGATTCGCCCACCGAGCCGCCGCCAGAAGAAAGCGGTCTCGATCCAGTGACCACGCCCGCGCCGCTGCCCACCCGCGAGCCGCGCCCGGCGGTCTTTGCTGTCACCAATGATGATCGCGCTGGTTTGCAAACCTTTTTCATCGGTACTGTGCCGCAGGGTGAAACCCGTTTGCTGCGTGTGGTTGGGAATGATATTGAAAGCGTGCGCGCCAGTTGGCTGAACGAAGAAATCGCCTTCTGGCCCGCTGAAGATAACAACTTTTACGGCTTATTGGCGGCGGCCATGGAAGCACCTACCGGCAGCACGCCGTTATCAGTGGTGGTCACCTATACCGATAGCACGCAGTCCATTCTGGCGACCACGCTGGATATCGTCAATGGCGCTTTCATTGTCCAGAACGTGAATATCCCCGCGACGAAAGGCTACCTGCTGGATGCTTCGGTTGAGCGCAGCGAACTGGCGCGGCTGGAAAGCGTGGTGCACCAGTTCACGCTTGAGCGCATGTGGGATGCCGATGGCTTTCAACTGCCGATCTTGAATGCCTTGACCTCACCCTTTGGCGCCTTTCGCGTGTTCAACGGTACGCTAAGCACGCGGCACACCGGTGCCGACATTCGCACCACGCTCGGCATCCCGGTGCAGGCGATGGCCGGCGGGCGCGTGGCCTATACCGGCTTGCTGCCGATACGCGGCAATTATGTGCTGATCGATCATGGCTACGGCGTATATTCCGGCTATGCTCACTGCACTGAAGTGCTGGTGGATTACGGCGATCTGGTAGAGCGCGGCCAAATCGTGTGCATGAGTGGCGATACCGGGCGCACGCAGGGGCCGCATTTTCACTGGGAAACTGCGGTCAACGGTGTCTGGGTGAACCCCGTGCAGCTTCTGCAAATGTGGATGCCCTAAAAGCGCACCCTCCCTAATAAAATATTCTCCCTCCGGTGTTTTCCTCCCCTCAGCCCCGCTTCCGCGGTGGGAGTGAGGGGTTTCCTCGCTGCTTGCCTGATCATACAAATTGCCCCACAATAATATTGATCGCTTGAAAGTCTATATACCTCCGTTAGCCTAGCGTTGGGGCAGTATCATGAACACTTCTGCTCGCCAGATGTGCCTGTTCGTATTGTTGTGTATTGCTCTGCTGGTCGGTGTGAATGTGCTGTTCGCTCAGGAAACGCCGCAGACCAACGTCACCATCATTCTCGATGCGTCCGGTTCAATGCAGGCGTTATTCAGTGATGGCAGTACCCGTATCGAGATCGCCAAAGATGCGGTGATTGAGCTGGCAACCAGCCTTCCAGCGGAAGATAATGCTGGCCTCTGGGTGTATGGTCATCGCCTGCCACAAGACGATCCAGAAGCCTCGTGTCTGGATATTGAACAGGTCATTCCCCTATCACCCGTTAATCCTGCGCAGTTTGAGCAGGTGGTTACTCCGCTCAATGCGATTGGTTACACCCCGATTGCGCGTTCTCTAGAAAATGCCGTGACCGGCACGCCGCCCAACGCGCACAATGTTATCGTGTTGATGTCCGACGGTGAAGAAAGCTGTGGCGGCGATCCCTGCGCTGTTGCCGCCGAACTTCTGGCACAGGGCTTTGAGGTTATCATCAATACCATCGGCGTTGCGCCCGATGCCAACACCCGTGCCCAGCTTCAATGTATCGCGCAGGCTACAGGCGGCGCCTACTACGAGGCCAACGATGCCGGTGCTCTATCCGAAGCGCTGTCTGAGGCCTCGCTGCCCCCGCCGCCCGAAACCGGTTTCATTCAGATTGTCACGCCGGGCGGTGAAATTGCCTCGCAAATTGGCTTTGAAGTGTTAAACCCTGCCGATAACACCAGTCTCGGTTCGCGGCTGGGGCAGGGTGAATTTCCACCCGGCAATTACACCGTTCGTGTGAATATTTCGCCGCTGCTGGAAACCAGCGTAGTGGTGACGGCGGGCGAAACCACCATCATCACCCTTCCTGAAACCGGCGCCGTGCGGTTGGTAGATAGTGAAGGCGCTGTGACTGATATTTTTCCGTTCACGCTTTACGATCCTCAAACTGGTCAGGCCGTCGCCTACTCATCGGGCGGTCTTGCCGAAGTTCCCGCAGGTCAATATAACGCGGTGGTCAACAGTAACCCGGTCATCGAGCAAACAGTGTCCATCGCGCCGGGCGAAATCGTTGATATTCCGCTCAGCATCGGCGGAATACAGATCGTAGATGAAACCGGAGAGCCGACGGGCGACTACTATTACTTTGTGTATGATGCTGAAACCCGCGAACTGGTTACTGGCACCAGCGGGCTGGCAAATGTTTCGCCCGGCATCTATGACGTAGAGATCAACACCGTTCCGCGAACTGAAACGCAGGTGACGGTGGCTGCTG
>JACSRP010000252.1 GCA_014879665.1 Anaerolineae bacterium
TTCCAGCGATTCCTGGCTGTACATGAAGGACAACAGCGCCCATGCTTCCTGCGGGTGATCGGTGTTGGGATTGATCACGAAGCCAGTGCCACCGCTGATGGTGACGAAATCCTGACCACGATAGCCAGCACCGGGTTCAATCGCGGGCATCATCGCGTAGCTGATCACTTCGTCACGGTTGGCCATGGGGAAGTTACCAGTTTCGGGGGCAATCGGGCCGCGCCACAGATAGTCACCTTCGACCAGCATGGCAACCATGCCCTGGCTGAAGGCTTCAAACGAGCGATCACGCCCGTCCTGCGTGAGCTGGTAACGGGGATCACCGAGGCCTTCGGTCACATAAATGGTTTCGTACAGATTCAGGGTATTGAGGATAGCCGGGCTGCTAGCGATCCATTTTGAATTTTCGAAGTCGTAGATGTGCTCACCTGCACCGAGCAGCGCCATCAAATAGCCCTGCATAGAGGTGGCTTCACCCATCGCGGTACCGGCATTCAACTGAAGCGGCACGACACCTTCAACGTTTTCCTTGATGGTGCGGGCGGCATCCAGAAGCTCTTCCCAACTGGTGGGCTGCCAGTCGGCGGGCAAACCGGCCTGTTCGAAGATTTCAGTGTTGTACCAGATTACGCGGGCATCAGTGCCGCGCGGAATGCCGTACAGCTCGCCGTTGTAACCCATAATCTGCTGAATGCTTTCAGGAATCTGCGACCAGCCTTCCCATTCGGCTGCGGCATCGCCAACCAACGCGCTCAGGGGCTGAAGCAGGCCGCCATCCACAAATTCCGGCAGCCAGAAACCGTCAAAAGTCAGAATGTCTGCGCCTTCGCCGACACCCAGATCGAGCACCCACTGCTGGCGCTGATCTTCACCGGTGCCCACAAATTCGTTAGCGACGACATCAACGGGCGTGCCAGCTTCGGCCATTTGCGCTTCAAAAGCCGGGGCGACATACTCGTTGATCCACTGCAATTCAGCGCCACCAGTACCGTTGATGACGAGGGTGATGGGGTCTTGCGCGGAAATGCTGCTGACAGCAAACATGGCGGCAGGAATGAGTACCAGTGCCGCTTTCTTCATAAACTTATGCATGTGTCTATCTCCTCAGAAAGATAAAATCTAGCTCAGCAAAAATGGGCGGTCAGCGTGCGCCAAGCCAACCGTTCAAAAACGGTCATAAAACCCCTCTACAGACGGATTTCTCAGAATTTCAGGACACAGGCGCCGTTGAACTGCGCTGAACCAACCGTGTGGGTATCAAAGTAAAGATACTTTCACTGGCGTCCCCTTCAATACGGGTGATCAGCCGGCGCGCTGCTTCAGCACCAATCAAGTAACCATTTTGCGCAATTGTGGTTAATGGGGGATCCTGAAACTGAGCAATATCCAGATCATCAAAGCCAATCAGGGAGACATCTTCCGGCACTCTCCTTTCAGCAGCATTCAAAGCCTGCTGCACTTTAAAGGCGATCCAGTCATTCACCGCAAATATCGCCGTCGGGCGCTGGTCATCCGCCCTGCTGAGAATATCAAGCAGAGGCGAGAACTCGGCAAGATCAAGCTCCGCGTAGGTTTCGTAGGAACTCAATTCACGGGCGGCACCGATCAAACAGGGGGGCATTGGTTCAGCGTTCACCCGCCGCAGCACATCCTGATAGGCGCGATAGCGCTCGGAGACTGACCATAAATCCAGATGCGGGCGCGATACAAATAACACACGCCGATGCCCCAAACCGATCAAATGCTCCATCGCTTGAACGCCACCTTCATAGTGATGGCTGCATACACAGGGGAGCACGAGGCCGTTAATTGGCCTATCCATGAGTACCAACGGCATACGCCGCGCAGCTTCACCTATCAAACGCGAGGCTGAAGATTCGGCGCGCGCCGGCACCAGAATACAACCGCTGGCATTGTCGTTGAGCAAGTTTTGCAGCAGCATGCTTTCTTCTTCCAGATCGCGATCAGTGCTGGCTAACTGCACGCGAAAACCGCTTTTACGCAGCACACGCTCTAGCCCGTTCAACAGGTTGACTGAAAAAGTGCCGCGATATTCAGGCAGCAGCACCCCTACGACACCGCGACCAGGCGCATCCGGGGGCGGTGAAACGAAAGTGCCCTTGCCCGCGATACGGTAGATCAGCCCCTCGTCTTGCGCGGCCTGCCATGCTTTCTGGATGGTTGCACGACTGATCTCCAGCGACTCGACCAGCTCCCATTCTCCGGGCAAGCGATCATGGGGACGCAGCACGCCATTCTTGATGTTATGGCGCAGCTCGTCCAACAACTGCAAATGCAGTGGCAGCGAACTGGTTTTGTGAATGCGAAACTGTTCCGTCATGTCTATACCTGTCCGGACAAGGAAATAATAACGCGGAGATTATAAGATTTGCAACAAGTTATTATAAGTTTCGTTTAAGGTCTGTACGCATTTGGATAATCTGTTTTTAATGCGGCAAAACCCGTTAAATTCTGGCAAGATTATGAAACCTTGCAATTTATTGACTGATGACCGGAGAAAGCGATCATGAATACGTCATCTGAGGCGCTGCGACTGCTACAAGAGGCCACCAAGAGCACTCAACAGGCGCTCAATGTTATTGATAATTTAGTTGTGGAACATGATTTTCAAGATGTGGCGTCGCTGATCACGCAGGCGGCGAGCGCACTGTTAATTTCGGCGGAACGGCTGATGCAATCCAATGATGCAGCGGCATTGGAAGCGATGGAGACAGCAGAAGATTTGCTGGACGCCGTTTACAACATTATTGACTCAGAGCTAGACGAGGAATGATCTATCTCTGAGATGGCGCAAGCCTATCTGCTTCCCCCTCCAGCGAGAGGGAAGCAGATAACTAACCTCTGCTAATGAAGCACCGGATAAACGCTCACATGCCCAGGTCTTTAAACAGCTTCAGCGGCACAATGCCTGCGCCGACGACGCCAGGCCCGGTATGCACGCCTAGAACCGGTGAGATGCGGATAATGTCCAACTTGCCAACGTTCAGGCGTTCTTTCAGGATTTCGGCCATCTGCTCGGCGCGATCTGCCGCTTGGCCGTGAATCACCGTTGCCCACACTGGCGTTTGTTTGTCATATTGCTTCGCCAGATGATCGGCGATGCCGGAAATGGCCTGATTCATGGTACGGGCGCGGCCAATAGTCGAATACTTTCCGTCAGCTTTGTCTACATGAATGATCGGCTTAATATGCAGAATTGAACCGGCCAGCGCCTGCACGCGGCCAATTCGCCCGCCGCGCGCCAGATACTCCAGCGTCTCCAGTGTGAAGATCGCTTCTGAGGCGGCGCGTATCTCATTCAAGCGTTCCAGAATTTGCGGCGTGGACCAGCCCGCTTTTGCGGCATAAGCTGCCGCCAACACCTGAAACCGTTCGGCAGGAGATAAGGTCTGGGTATCAACAACTGTGACTTTGGCCTCTGATACCTGCCCCGCTGCCAGCGATGCCGCGTTGTAAGTGCCGCTTAACCCTGAGGAAATGTGCAGCGAAAGCACTTCTTCACCGGCGGCAGCAACCTGACGATAGAGCTTAATAAATTCACCAGGCGAAGGCTGCGAGGTGGTTGGCACCTGCGGGGCGATGCTGCGCAGGCGGTCATAAAATGCATCCGGAGCAATATCTGCCGAGGCTATTTCTGTTTGATCAGGGAACTGAATGAACAATGGCGCAACTTGAATATCGAGGTCTTGCACTTCCTGTGGCAAAAGATCGGCTGCATTGTCGGTGATAATCTTCATTCGTTTCCTATCAGATATTTTGAAATCGCCTGCTTAATGAGGCGACCAGCGTATGCGCGAAAGGATAAACGGGGTGAGGGTTTTTAACCAGTGTGAGTTCGATGAGGGCTGCACGCTTCCGGTTCCACGCAGGAATATTTTTGTGTTATAATATTCGTCATGAGATTGATACGCGACTTTGACTCTGTTTCACATATCCCCTCTGTCAGCCTCAAATTATACAATGCCAACTGTGTGTCCTGAAAAGAGAGACACACTACCCTAATGTTTGTCGAGGACACATGAATTTTAACGATCTTGGATTGATCGATCCGCTTTTACGCGCACTGCGCTCAGTTGAATATACAAGGCCGACGCCGATACAGTCACAGGCTATTCCGCAAATTCTGAAAGGAAAAGACCTGATCGGCTGCGCGCAAACCGGCACCGGCAAAACGGCGGCTTTCGCCCTACCCCTTTTACAGCGACTGTACCAGTCAACGCAGAACCGCAACCGCGGGGTCATTCGCGTGCTGGTGCTTTCACCAACCCGCGAACTGGCAGCACAGATCAATGATAACTTTGTGGCATATGGGCGCCATACCGGGCTGAAATCACAGGTGATTTTCGGCGGCGTGGGGCAGCAACCTCAAATTGATGGGCTGCGGCGCGGTATTGATATTCTGGTGGCGACGCCGGGGCGCTTGCTTGATCTGATGAATCAGGGCTATGTACGCCTGAATACGATTGAAACGTTCGTGCTGGATGAAGCAGATCGCATGTTGGACATGGGTTTCATTCATGACGTGCGTAAGGTCATCGCTAAATTACCAACAGCGCGGCAAACGCTGCTGTTTTCGGCCACCATGCCGGAAGCGATTCAAGATTTGGCGAACAGCATCTTGATCGATCCGGTGCGGGTGGAAGTCACGCCACAGGCAACCACCGTTGAAAAGATCGAACAATCGGTCTTTTTTGTGGAAAAGCAGAATAAACGCGCGCTACTGGAACATTTACTGGAGGATCGGGACATCCGGCGGGTGCTGATCTTCACCCGTACCAAGCACGGCGCAAATAAGCTGGCCGAACAATTAGATCGGGCGCAGATTCAGGCGGAAGCGATTCATGGCAATAAATCGCAGACCGCCCGTGAACGTGCGCTGGCTAATTTCAAATCAGGAAAGACGCGAGTGCTGGTCGCTACGGATATTGCCGCACGCGGCATTGATGTGGATGATGTGACCCATGTGATCAATTATGATCTGCCGAATGAGCCTGAAAGCTATGTGCATCGCATTGGGCGCACCGCCCGCGCGGGGGCATCGGGCATCGCCTATTCATTCTGCGATGTGGAAGAACGGGCTTATCTGCGCGATATTGAGAAGTTGATCCGCCTGAGCGTTCCGGTTGCCGAACAAAACCCGTTTGCCTCAACCATTCCGCTACAGGTGATACAAACCCATAAGCCTCCGGTTCGCGGCGCGCGGGACAATAATGCACGGCCACAGCAGCAAAACCGGAATACAAGCCGAAGCAATAACGGCGCTCAAACTGACCGGCGGCCACGCCGCAATCATTTTCGCCGCCGTGAAAACGCCGCTTCCTAAGTCGTATTAGTGAACCCCAAAAGGGCAGACATAACCCTCTGTCCTTTTTTGTTATCTCGCGCGCGCTCAAATTTCTAACAACTTTCGCCCCGATCTGTGGTCTAATCATGAAGGTTATAGTCACCCTCAACGGACGCGCCGGGGCGTGCCTGAAAATTTTGGGATGCGGGCTATATAGCTAATTAAGATAGTTATTGAGAAAGGTCATGAAATGGAGTTAACACTCACGCTGCCCGATTGGGCGGTTGAAGAAAATGCGCGCCTGCCGGAATTTATGCCAACGCTGGAAGAGCGTATGCAAGCGGTGATTCGCTTCTCACGCTTGAATATTGAGCACAATACCGGCGGGCCATTTGCGGCGGGTGTATTTGAAATTAAAACCGGGCGACGGGTGATCGTGGCGGTGAACCGCGTGGTGGAATCGAACTGCTCATCGGCACATGCAGAAGTGATGACGCTTTCGCTGGCACAGAAGCTATTAGGCACTTACGATCTTGGCGGCGCAAACATGCCTGCCCATCAACTGGTCGTGAATTGGCGCCCCTGCGCGATGTGCTTTGGCGCCAGCATTTGGTCTGGTATCCGTTCACTGGCGATTGCGGGAAGCGGGCCTGAGGTTGAGGCGATCACCGGTTTTGATGAAGGGCCAATTCACCCACAGTGGGAACAGGAACTGGCAAAGCGCGGGATTGAGCTTATTGACGGCGTGCTTAATGAACAGGCGATTGAGGTATTTCACCAGTTCGCGAACAGCGGGGCGCTGGTCTACAACGGGCGCGGAGGAGAGTGAACGCAGCAGGGCAATATTTTCGGCGTATACAGTATGCTGCTGCCGATGACGCATGATCAGGCAGATGGTTTCCAGTTCATGCGAAACCACGCTACAGTGCGGTGAAAGGCTTCTTCGCGACCAACGATCGGACGATAGCCAAAATCGCGGGCGGCTTTTGTGGATACAAACGAGAAATCGCGACAAATACTGAGCACGGCGTGGCGCGTGACCGCGGGGTTTGCAGTTTTTTCGCCGGGCGCTAATTTGTAAAATGTTTCACTGGCTAAGGCGGCGGAATATGCGGATTGATAGGAAACCTGTTTTTTAAGCGGCGGCAACCCCATCGCGTTCAGAAATGGCGCTAGAAAATCAAAGAAATTACGCGGCGGCTCGTCAGTAATGAAATATATCTGACCAGATACTTTGGAACGCGGTTCGAGCGCGGCGGCGGCCTGAAGGTGGGCTTCAACGACGTTTTCTACATACACATGGTTAAACTGCGCCTTACCATCGCCCATTCGCGCCAATTTTTTCTGTTTTGCGCGGGTGAACATGACCGGAAAGTGATGGCGATCAAACGGGCCATACATGGCAGCAGGCCGCAAAACACAGGTTTGCAACCCTGATGCGGTATTCGAGGCTAAAACCAACCGTTCGGCGTCAGCTTTGGTTTCAGAATAATAATCGAGAAACACGCGGGCATAGGGAAGCGATTCATCGCCATTGACGATAGGGCGGCCGTCGAAAACCACATCCATTGAGCTGGTGTAGATTAGCTTTTTGACGCCGCGCGCAAGGCAGGCATCAATTACATTACGGGTGCCACCGACGTTAATATCATAGACGTGCTGCGGCTTCCCTAAACCGGGATAGATCAGCGATGCAGCATGAATGATCAGGCTTACGCCGCCAGCGGCCTGCGACAAGGCTACAGGATCGCGCACATCGCCTACATAGGATTCAACGCGCGAATCTGGAAAAGGCTCAAGGTCAAACGCGCGAACCTTACGGCCATAATTCATCAACCGCGCAATAATTGCCCGCCCTAACATCCCGTTCGCACCGGTTACAAGTACGCTCACTCAGAACTCCATCCGCCCAAATATGAAGATGCATGGATAAGTTCATTATCGCGAATGAACAGTATTGTTAATACCCCACCCTCTATGAATTTTTTGTGAATCCGCCACCGGGTTTTCACGGACAATTACCAGCGTGCCCGGCTCAAACAGGGTGGCGCAGGTGAAACCGGGAAATTCTTCGACGGTATAACTGCCGATAATTTCAGCAATACGCGGCGCATTACGCGCTGCCAACCAGATCAGCGTCCCTTCGCCCCGCAAACAGAAGACCGCCCCGCCTTCAAAGTAAGCTTCGCCAGTGGGACTAAAAACATCCACCGCCTGAAGCACACCGAGGTCTTGAATACCTTCAACGCCAACAGCACCGATACTGTAAAGATCAGCACCAAAATGGGTGACGGGCGACCCATGTTGATAGAGAATGCGGCAGAAGATATCAGCACGCAGGCGATCTGGAATGCCGCTGTAGATGATGGCATCCTCATCTGCATTGAGATCGGCACACAGCGACTCTGGTGGCGGCGGCGGATAGGTTCCGGTTGGAATGGAAGTGGCAGCAGTTGTCATAGTCGCTGTAGCCGTTGGCGTGTAGGTTGTCGAGGGCGTATCCGTCGGCGTTGGTGATGGCGTATCCGTCGGCGTTGGCGAGGGCGTATCCGTCGGCGTTGGTGATGGCGTATCTGTCGGCGTTGTCGAGGGCGTATCCGTCGGCGTTGGTGATGGCGTATCCGTCGGCGTTGGTGAGGGCGTATCTGTCGGCGTTGGCGAGGGCGTATCCGTCGGCGTTGGCGAGGGCGTATCTGTCGGCGTTGGCGAGGGCGTATCTGTCGGCGTTGGCGAGGGCGTA
>JACSRP010000253.1 GCA_014879665.1 Anaerolineae bacterium
ACCCAGACTGTTGACGAGGATACTTTCTCCGAGATTGGCGTCATTCGGGAGGCAGAGCAGATTTTCTTCACCGACAGCCACCACGCGGGGTTCTTCCAGCACTTTATCGTAGCCGCGATACTGATTGAAGTCAGTTGAGGCATCGTCGGCCAGATAAGCGAGTTCGGGGACATCGGTGATGACCTGATTTTGCGACATGACCGAAATCTGGAAGCCCATGCCGGCCAGCGAGGTTACAACATCGGGGCGGTTGAAGTAGACATTGGCGGCGAGAAGCCAGGCCTGTTCAAGGGCGGCATTGTCAGCATCGGCAGAGCCGGCGATCAGGATGCCGTTGAAGTCGCAATATTTGGTGTAGAAAGGATCCAGCCCCATCTCTGGAGTGACTGCGGCGATCTCGCAGCCAGATTCGGTGACCGGAAAGGTGCCGGCGGTTGTACTATTATTTGCGGGCTGACCGGCGGCTACGGTTGGCGCAGCAGCGGGGGCAGTTGTTGGGGCGACGGCGGGCGCGGTAGTGGGCGCAACGCCGGGGGTAACGGGCGGGTTAATGATGATGGTGTGGTCTGTTTGTGAAAGCGTAAGCTGCGCGGCGACTCGCCCATCTAGGTGGCGAACGACCCAATTGTGACCGACCCATGCGCCCTGAATGACGACTTGATCCTGCCCACGAACGAATTCGTAAAGCTCTTCGCCGCAATTGAAGTTAATCCAGAAGAGCATGACCGGTTCAAGCGTGTTATTGATAGTGGTCAGGTCTACGTTTACGTTGGCATTAGGATCGGAACAAGCTGTGGTGATGGGTTCCGGATTGAAGGGAACGGCTGCCCCGATCATCACCAGCGGACGGCTGGTAGATGCCACAAACTGCTCAACAACCTGCCCGTTCGGATCGCGGAACACCCACTCATGACCATCATAGGTGGTCTGATAAAAGGCGCGATTGGGTTCAACGACGGCTACAAGTTGTTCAGCACACTGATAATCAATCCAATACACGCTCAGATTCTGATTGGTGAGATTGGGGACGGCCAACTGCATTTCTACCTGCGAGCCATTCATTGAGCATGATGATTGAGCGGCGGTTACAGTGGCAAAGGTCAGAGATAACAATAAAGCGCAAACCAAACTGATAGCAAATTTCACTATGAAACCTTTCTCGTAGAATGGACTCAATCAGCATAGGGGAAAATTACGCTATATAACAGCAAATTCACGTGAATTTTTTATGAATATGGGGGGCTGAGTCTGGAGACGGACAAGGCATGCCTTGTCCCTACGAAGATCAGCGCGCAAGTATGGGGGAAACCTCACCCCCTAGCCCCCTCTCCGTGTACGGAGAGGGGAACAGCGCGCGCGGGGGGGTGAGTCTGGAAACGGCGTAGGGATAGCGCGGGCTGTTCACGGACTGGGAAACTAACAGGGAAATCGGGGGTGTGGTATCCTAGCCCGAAAATTGGAGCTACTGTTATGCGGTTTCGCCTGCTTGCCGCTTTACTGCTGATCATCGCTTCTGGCGCGAGGGTAATTTCAGCACAAGAAACAACGCCGAATCACTGGTGGAATGAGCGCGTGTTTTACGAGATTTTCGTGCGCAGCTTCTTCGACAGCGACGGCGACGGGGTTGGCGATTTGCAGGGCATCCTCGCAAAGCTAGATTACTTGAACGACGGCGACGCGGACACAAGCAGCGATCTTGGGGTTACGGGCGTATGGCTGATGCCGGTGACGGTATCGCCCAGTTATCACGGCTACAACGTGACCGATTACCTGCAAATCGATCCGGATTACGGCACGATGGAAGATATGCGGGCGTTGATTGCGGCGGCGCATGAACGCGGGATTGCGGTGATCATCGATCTGGTGATCAACCACACGTCTAATCAGCACCCATGGTTTCTGGCCTCGGCTACGGGCGACCCGGACTATGCCGACTGGTATATCTGGGCAGATGAAGACCCCGGCTACCGCGGCCCGGACGGCCAAACCGTGTGGCATCCCTTCGGGGATCGCTTCTATTACGGCGTATTCGGCTCGAACATGCCGGATTTGAATTTGAGCAACCCGGATGTTACAGCGGCGATCTACGAGATATCACGCTTCTGGCTGGAAGATGTGGGGGTAGATGGCTTCCGCATGGACGCGATCAAGCATCTGATTGAGGACGGGCAAACACAGGTGAGCACCCCGGCCACGCACGCCTGGCTGAGCGCCTACGATGATTTCATTGACAGCATCAACAGCGAGGCGCTGACGATTGGTGAAGTGTGGAGCAGCACCTTTGATGCAGATAACTACGTCATTGACAGCGAGGTGGATTTAACGTTCGATTTTGACGTGGCAAATGCGCTGCTGCAAAGCGCGCAAAGCCAGAGAAGCGCGGGCGCAGCTTCGATTACCGGGCGTGATTTCGGACTGTATCCAGCCAATCAGTATGGCAGTTTTCTGAGTAATCATGATCAGAATCGCATCCTGTCGCAACTGCGGGGAAACACGGATGCGGCAAAAACCGCCGCCTCGATGCTGCTGCTGGGGCCGGGGGTGCCATTTCTGTATTATGGCGAAGAAATTGGCATGGAGGGCGAAAAGCCGGACGAGCATATTCGCACGCCGATGCAGTGGGATGATACACCGACCACCGGAGGGTTCACGACAGATAGAGCGCCGTGGATAAGAATTGGCGGGGGCAGCGGCGAGGGCATCACCGTGGCGGCGCAAACGGATGCGCAGGATTCGCTGCTGACACATTACCGACAATTGATCGCACTACGAAACACGCATCCGGCGCTGCAACATGGCAGCTATACAGCGATGGATTGCAGCGCGCGTTCGGTGTATGCATTCTTACGCGAAGCAGATGAAGAACGCCTGCTGGTACTGATCAACCTATCGGACGATCCGGCAGAAGCGTTTGAATGCGGCGCACGCGCCAGCGGATTAAGCGGGGATTTCACCGCATCTACCCTCTTCGGGGATGCCACCGCGGCGGGCAACCTAACCGGATTTGAAGACGACGGCGGATTTTCAGGCTACATGCCAGTGGGCAGCCTCTCGCCGTTCAGCACGACGGTCATACAACTTATGCCGCAGTAACCGCCACCGGAGGACAGCGGACAAAGGACGCCTCCAACCCATTTGAATCGGAGCTATGATGCAATACAAACGCCTTCAAGTTTTATCTCTGGGAATACTAATGCTGGGCAGCCAGTTACTGGCCGGGGCGACTTTCGCGCAGGCACTCACACCCGCAGCATTATGCGAAGCAGCGCTGCCTGCAGCGGAGCCGGCTACCCGCGAATTTACAGCGCCGGAACGGGTACTGCAGGCGGGCATGGATTACCGCGCCATTCTGTGTACGGATGCCGGAGCGATCTACGTTGATCTGTTTGAGACGCTGACCCCGGAAACAGTGAATAATTTTGTATTTCTGGCACAGAGCGGCTATTACAACAACACGTCTTTCCACCGCGTGATTGAAGGTTTCATGGCGCAGGGCGGCGACCCCACGGGCACAGGCAGCGGCGGCCCAGG
The DNA here is from genome assembly GCA_014879665.1 of Anaerolineae bacterium. GTDB lineage: Bacteria > Chloroflexota > Anaerolineae > Aggregatilineales > Phototrophicaceae > Flexifilum. The sequence continues at coordinate 3,532 of JACSRP010000253.1, forward strand.
ATACCAGTTCGATGATGAATTCGTCGGATTTTTGAATTTTGACCGGCCGGGACTGCTGGCGATGGCGAATGCCGGACCGGGAACCAACGGAAGCCAATTCTTCATCACGACGGCGCTGACACCGCATCTGGATTATGCACATTCGATTTTTGGCGAAGTGCTGGAAGGGCAAGATGTGGTTGCTAATATTCAACTGCGCGACCCGGCAACGGCCACGACACCGGGCACGGTTTTGCAGACGGTGCTGATCATTAGCGATCCTTCGACAGTAGAAACGACGTTCGTAGATACTGCGCCGGCGGATCAAGCAGCATTTGAGGCGGCGCTAGAAGCTGTGGGGCAAGCTGACCTGACCCCGATGACGGTCAATGCAGAAACAACGGGTATGCTCGCAGCAGCCGACATCACCACATCTGTGCCTGAAGCCTTGCAATCGGATGCAGCTGCCGCGCTGGAGGATAACGGCTTCGCGTTTGGGATGGCGCTGTCGCTGGACAATGCCGCCTGTGATTTGAGCAACCTACCGGTCTCATCGTTTGGATTCCGGGTGTATGCGTTTGACGAGGTTTCCGGCGCAACAGCTGTAACCGAAAGTGGCATTCTGGCAGAGATTGCGGCGGCTGAAGGCTTCACAGCGGTTGAAGGTGACAGCACCGTATTTACACGCGCCGAGACAGCATGCGAGCAAGCACTGGTTCATGCGCGCACTACGCTTCAGCGGGGGCGACTGCTGGAAACCTTTGACGTGACCTATGTGGATGATGGCAGCGTTTCAGCGGCGACATGGCTGGCAGATTTCGCGGCGATCAACTTTGAGCGGATGTTTAGCGAACCGCTGCGAGCTGAGATTCGGGCAAGTTAAGCAAAGCGGTCAGTTTTGGATCTATGAGATCATCGTCACGAGGCATTCGAGGACGCCCTATGGGGCGTCCCTACAGGATTTAAGGCGCATATCCCCTCAAAAGGGCGCAGCGTGAGATTGTATTTGAAAATCTACAGCCACCCCCTCAGCCAGCTTCAAGGCTGAGGTTTTTGCGTTATATAATTTTTTAGATGTGGTGTAGGACAGTCTAGATCGTGTGGTGTTGATAGAGGTCGAAGGCGATACCGAAGGCGCGGGTGAAGGCGCCGTTTTCGGACAAGGCTGCGGGGGTACCCGTCGCAAAACCGCCGCGGCCGTCGAGAAGCCAAATTTCATCAGCAAAGCGCAGCGCCAGATCGAGATCATGGGTTGAGATGAGGGCGGCACAATGCTGCTCGCGGGTTAACTGCCGTAAGAGCGTCATGAGTTCTACCCGGTGCGGCAGATCGAGAAAAGCGGTTGGCTCATCCAGCACCAGTAGATCGGGCTGCTGCGCTAGCGCGCGGGCAACAAACACCCGCTGGCGCTCGCCGTCGCTCAATTCAGAGACCAGGCGCGATGCGAACATTCCGGTATGCGTGGCCTCCAAGACCATTTCAACGATCTCTTGATCACGCAGGGAAAGCGCCCCTAACCACCCGGTATATGGCTGGCGACCCAGCGAAACTAATTCATACGCGGTCATCATAGCGGGCATCACGCGGTCGGTCAGTACGACGCCGATGCGGCGCGCCAGATTCCGCCGCGACAGCCGGTGAATATCATCGCCATTCAATTGAACACGGCCATGTATAGGCGGGTGCATACCGATCAAGGTGCGCAGCAGGGTGGTTTTACCCGCCCCGTTTGGCCCCAGCAGGCAGACAACCCTGCCCATTTCGAGCGACAAGTTCATATTTTCGAGCAAGGCACGCTGCGAAGGGCGCGTGAAGCCCACAGTCAGGTCAATGGCGCTGAGCATGTTACAACCCACTCCTAAGACCGGGCTGGCGTAAAATAACCCAGATGACCACCGGCGCACCAAACAGGGCCATCACGGCATTCAAGGGCAGCACGATCTGAGCGCCGGGCATATGGGCGATTAGATCGGCAGTTAAAGAAATGGCCGCGCCAAGAAGAATGACCGCCGGGATGAGGACATTATGACTGCTGGTACGCAGGGCAACCCGACAAAGATGGGGAACAGCGATGCCGAGGAAGGCAATCGGGCCACAAAATGCAGTCACGGTTCCAGCCAACAGCGCAGTGCTGATGATGGTCAAGTAACGCATCCGGCGCAAGTTCACGCCGAGGCTGGCGGCATAATCCTCACCTAGAAGCATGGCGTTTAATGGTTTGGCGGTGACGACTGAAACAGCCAATCCAAGCAAGATAATGATGGCAAAGATGGGAAGCTGCACGCGGGTGACATCGCCAAATGTGCCCTGCGACCAGTTATTGAAGGATCGCAACTGCTCTGGCGCGGCAAAATGCGCGAGCAAGCTGACTAACGCGCTGGTGATGTAGCCAAACATTAGGCCTAAAATCAGCAAAGTGGTGGCGCTGTGAACCCGCCGCGCCAGCAGCAAAACGATCAATAATACGGTGAATGCACCTATGGCGGCAGCGGCGACAACGGCGAAGTCTCCGGCGATGCCCATATTGCCAAGCAGCGTCGCCGTCCCTGCACCGACGGACAGCACCACCAACGCAACGCCGAGGCTGGCGCCGGAACTGATGCCTAGCACGTAGGCATCGGCTAACGGGTTACGAAAGAGCGTTTGCATGAGCAAGCCAGCCGTCGCTAATGCCGCGCCAGCCAGAAGCGCGGTCAGCGCCTTGGGCAACCGATAGTCCTGCACAATGGTCGTCCAACCGGCGCGGCTGGTTTCACCGCCGAGCAGCGCCGTCAAAACTTCTTGCGGGGGTATGTACACCGAGCCGGCAAAAAGGCTGAATGCCAGCGCACCCGCCACGAGCAGCAGAAGCACGAGAAAAACCCAGCGCCAGCGATGGGAATGTTGTTTGGATTTGATCGCGGGTATGAACGCCGACTGATTCTTTTCTACCCGCTGCTCTGCTGAGAGTGTAGTCATGGTGACGCCTTCACTCTAAAATTCGCTGCCCCTTCTAGAGGGTTTTACGAGGGCAGGCGCGGTAACTTGCGCCTGCCCTATCGAAAGATGGTTTACTGAAGCTGCTGATAGAAGAAAAGCTCATGTTCGGGCAGCAGGTCAGGATGGAAGATGTAAATCAGATCGCCGAGGATCAATTCAGGGTGCAGCACGCCGGTTTCACCGAAGTCGCTGCCGCCGGTGGCGGTCACGCGCAGGTTATTGTTATAGACCCGCCCGTTTGCAAAAGCGGCAAATTCAGCGTAACGCTCGTCTTCGGCAAGGCCATCGGCCAGCGTGAACCAGAAATTGGGATTGAGCCAGATATCTGCATCCAAAGCACGATCAATGACTTCTTCAAAGGACAGCGGCAAACTACCGGATGAGGCATCCTCTGCCCATACATAATCGCCGCCAGCATCGGCAATCAACTGCGCCGCGTAGCTGCCGCCGCCGGAGACGTACCATGTATCGCCAAACATGGCATTGGCTAACACGGTCGGGCGGGATTCAGCATCGGCGGCCACTTCGGTAAGCTCATGATAGCTATTGGCGACTTCATCAAAAATGATGTTGGCTTCAGCTTCGGCATTGAAGAAGGCGGCGATGAACTTCACCCATTCGGCGCGGCCTAACGGCTGCGATTCGAGGTAGTCGCTATTGAGGACAACATTTAAGCCGGCTTCTAACAGGACGGGATGGGTATCGTAATCCACGCTGCCGGTCGCAAAGGTGAAGATTACGCCCGGCTCTAAAGCTAATGTTTGCTCGATATTGACGGTAGAACCGCTGCCAATTTCGAGAATATCGCCAGAGTCAAAACGCGCGCGTACTTCAGGATTGAAGATAAAATCGCCCTCATCTACGGCCACAAGTTGATCTATCAATCCTAGTTCTACGAATGAAGAAAGATAAGTTGTGGACATTGAGATGGCGCTGGCGGCAGGCACTTCGACGATCTGTTCGCCTTCATAGCCTTCAGGGACGGGGGTACCACACTGTACCAGCACATAAATATATGGCTCAGAAGCGCCCTGCCACGGCGTATTGACGGTCACTACTTTGTAGTTACTGTGATATTCGATAGAGAAACCAACAGCGTATTCAACTTCGACGGTATCGGGGAAATACGATGTATCTGCGTCAAATTCTTCGACGCAAGCTGCCGGGCTGACCGCATCCTGCGCAAAGGCGGGGAATACGAGCAGCAAAGAAAGCAGCACTAAAACCAAACTTTTCATGCCATATCTCCTGTTGGGGTTGCCCCAGCGTGTAACCGAAAAAATCGCATGGCAGCCTCGCCAAAGAGAATGGCTTTTAGATTAACTTGTATGGGGAAAAGAAAACCCGCTCGGAAGCGGGAAAATAGGAATTGTCCTA
>JACSRP010000205.1 GCA_014879665.1 Anaerolineae bacterium
GATTTCTTTATCGCGCAGCAGGCATAAGCGCAGCACGCCATCGGCGGTGAGGCGGGCGCGATTGCAGGAAGCGCAAAACGGCACCGTAACGCTGCTGATGAAACCGACCTGTCCCAAAGCATCAGGGAAGTTGTACAGCCTTGCTTCACCATCGAGTTTTGCGTTATCTACGGGCTGAAGCGGCTGAAACTCTGTGGCGATCTTCGCCTGAATTTCGGCATCAGTCACGATTTGTTCTTTCGCGAAAGCCGCGACATCGCCAAAGGGCATCATTTCGATGAAGCGCACCTGCCATGGGTGATTGATGGTCAGCTTCGCTAGTTCGGTCACGTCCTGATCGTTGAAGCCACGCACAACCACAGCGTTTAATTTGATTGGCGTCAACCCCGCCTTTTCAGCGGCCATCAGCCCGTTCCATACTTGATCCAATGTTCCCCAGCGGGTGATGCGCTTGAAACGGGCGGGATCAAGCGTATCAATACTCACATTCACGCGCTGCAAGCCGGCTCTGGCTAATGGCTCTGCAAATTCTTCAAGCAGAATGCCGTTGGTGGTCATGGAGAGCGAACGAACGCCTTCGGTTTGGGCGATGCCGCGCACAATTTCAACGATGTTCTGGCGAATGGTCGGTTCGCCACCGGTGAGTCGGAATTTCCAGAATCCCAATGAGGTGAAGATGCGCACCAGCGTGAGCAGTTCTTCATCCTGCAACAACTCGCGCGCTGGCCGAAACACCATATCTTCAGGCATGCAGTATACGCAGCGCAAATTGCATTTGTCTGTGAGCGAAATGCGTAAGTAGTTGATAAGCCGTCCGAAACGATCTCGCGCCTCGGTGGCGGTAGGGGCTGCTGCTAATGAGGTCATTGTGTCAGTCTAAAACTGCGGCCGGAATTGATCAAGTTAATCTCGATATATCTTCATGATATGACGCGGTATGGTTCGTGAAAATTTCGCAACGATACCGGCAGGATAGCATCCGCCGCCAATTCGATGTAGAAATAGTAGGCAGATGGCAGTATCTAAGCGAGTAACGTGTATGTTTGGCGTGAAGGACATCATGGCGGTTTCCCCGCCGCTTCGCGAGGACGCATTTGTCCTTAACCGGATTCACAACCGGCGAATAACCGGGTATTGGGACACAGGGCTGCTGCGGGAGATGGGATTGCAGATTCTGATCATGCTGGCCGCGATCAGCATCTTTTTTGGCGCTAGCAGTCGCATCTTGTTTGAAGGTATTGAAGAAATTCAGTTAGCGTTCATGCCAAATGAAACGGGTGTCGCTGATATTGTTAATCGGTGGACAACCCGCTGCGGCAAGAATGGTGGTTCTGCCTGCTATCATGTGCGCTACCGATATGACGTAGCCGGGAACGCATATTTTGCTGAAGAGCAGATAGGCTACAGTCTCTATACCGATACAGGGCGGGAACCACGTATGCAAGTTACCTACGCGGTGGATAACCCGGAGATCGCCCATATTGGCGGGCCGGGGATTCGCACTGAACGGATGCTGCCAGTAGCGCCTATTCTTGTTCTGATCATCGCGTTTTCGCTGCCCCTTTTATTCCCTCTTATTGAATATTTGCGCGTGGGCAGGATGCTGCGGAAAGGGACGCTGGTTTACGGCACGATACGCGAGATAAATGGCTATATTACGGGCAGCGGCAAGAATCGGCGCTATAGGGTTCGTGTAAGCTATGCATTTATCGCGCCTGATGGACATGCTTACAACGGGGAACAGAAACGTACGCGCAGCGATTTGCGGAATAGGACGCTGCCCGATCCGGGAACCGCCGTTGCAATAGCCTATGTGGACGGCAGCAAATATATGATGCTGTAGCGCAGTTTGCAGTTAGAAGTTGGAACAGGGCGATTATGGTCGCCCTGTTTTTATATCGAGAAAGGTGTTTTTAATCGCTGAGAGAGGCGATCAAGGTGTCGAGTATAGTGAGCGACGGGCTGAAATCATCCGGTGAGGCATTGCTTAAGATTTCAACGCTCTGATGCAGATAGTTTAGATAGTCTGTGGCGAAGGCGTTGTAGTCAAAGGTATCAGGCAAGATTTCTGGAAACAGCAACGTGGTTAGATCAAACCAAGCAGAAACTGCCAGCGCCCCATCTTCGGAAATGCCCTGAAAGGTATAGATGAAGCTGTTGTTCATGAATGGGCTGACATCTGAACGATATGCGGTGATGTAGGCAATGCCTGAAAAGCCGCTGGTAGTTACATATTTAGGCTGCGCGATGATGGTTTGCGCGGCGGGGACGCTGTTCAGCATGGGCAGCGAGGGGAATGGCTGTGAAATGTCTGCCGGCGCAATGGTGAAAATGCTGAGATCGGGGCGATCAGTAAGCAGCGATTGAAGCTGGCTGAGCGCTGCGGCCTGCATTGGGTATTGAGCGAGATCGGCCGTGTGATAAAGGCGAATCGAGATCGGCGCAAAATCTGGATTCACCGACGCGCCATCGGCTGACGGATGATAAAGGGCATGCAGGGTATGGGGCGGAACCGGGCCGCCGGGCTGCTGCACGTCGGGGGCATCTCCGGTTAGCGTTTCAATAGTCAATATGGAACCGAGGGCGGAATCGTAACTGAAGCCAAAGTTGTTGAACGCGACACTATTGGTGTTTTCCGATACAACCGCGTCGGGATTGGCGGAATCCTGCGCTAGAACAGGCATGGTAAATGCTAATAGTGTGACAGCGACTAGCAAAAACGATGCTTTCTTCATGATGAATGTCCTCTATTTATGTGGTGATAAAGGGGAGAATACTGCATTGTAGTGATGTGAACCGTGATGAGCAATGGTCTTTGCAGATGCCGCATACAGCGTCATTTAGCGGCGGCTTATGCGCTTTGATCTTTGTCTTTACGGCGGCGCAGTAGTTCCCCGGCTACGTTCTTGTTTTCGGTCACGGTTGGCGTGGGCGCAGGCTGTGAGGGCTTTGCGCCGGTTGGCACAGCATCTGGTATGGTCGGGCTGTCTGAAGGTTTGCTGCTGCGCTGTGCGTTCAATGCTGCGGCTGTGCTTGAGGGCGAAGCTGGTATTTCTGTATTCGCGCGGGCTTTGGCAGTCTTGAGCGCGGTCATGCGTTCGGCAGTTTCAGCGGCGGCTTGCGGCGCGCCAAAAAGCGCAGCACGGGCGCGGCGCAAATCGCTTCGGGTGATGATCAGGCGGCGTACCGCGACATCAAAGGGCAGCAGAACAGCGGCGACGAGCAGCAGAAATGGCCAAATGGGGGAATAGCCAGCCTGTGCTTGCAAGGTGTGTGCGAAGGCAGATTCGGGCGAGTCTGCTAATGATCCTCCGCCGGTTTCAACAGCGATCTGCGAGAGCAGGGCGAGGCCATCAGAAAGCCCGCTGGCGCGATATTCCGGCGAATAGCTCATGACCCAACCGGTGGTTTGCCGTAAGCTGCCATCATTCTGGTCGCTGCCGTCCAGCGTCACTGTATAAACGCCTTCGGATGCAGGGGTGAAATCGGCGGCATACTGGCCGGGCGCAATCTGCCGTACCGGCACCGTGAAGGCTTGACCTTCAGGCGGGGTGATGCTGGTAATCAGATTTAGGCCGTTCAGGAAACTGCCATCATCGGTGCGGGCATCTACGGTCAGGCTGGCGGCTTCGCCATTCATGACGATGCTGGATTCGACGTTCTGAATCGTGCCTTCAATAATCGTCCACTGCACAAGCTGGCTCCAGAAGCGGGCAAAATCATCCCATGTGAGCCAATTTTCCCCCCATCGGCTGGCATCGCTGGTGAAAGCGACCGAGCGCCCTAACCCATACTGCCACTGCGCCAATATCGGGTCGAAATAAGGCGCTGGCCCGCGTAAGATGATCTGTGCTGTTTGCTTGGGTGAGGTGGCGATGTAGCCAAGCAAAGGCGGCGCGGAGGTGATGCCCTGCAAGATCGGGCTGGAGGCGAAAACGGTGGGGGTAAACTCGTTTTCAATGATATAGGAACGGGTCGCCAGAACGGTTTCCTGCGTGAAGATGGTGGGGATAGCGTCAACCATGCTCACTTCGTGGTAATTGCCACCGCCGCGCTCGGCCATCTGCGCTAGAAAAGCGGGGCCGCCGCCGATGGCGATGACGCTGGTGGTGGTGTTGTACTGTTCGTTAAGTTCAGCGGTAAGTTCTACCAGCCCATTTTCAGTTGCGCCGCCATCGGTGAGCAAAATGATATGTTTGCGCGGTGAAGGATCGTTGGCCAGCGCTTCGGCAGCCAGCCGCATCCCGGCGAGAATATCGGTGCCGCCGCCCGCGCGCAGTGAAGCGATTTGTGTTTGCAGCCCGACGCGATCCAGCACCGGCTGCACGTTTGCAATCCAGATGCCGTCTACATCGAACGATACTACGCCGGCGCGATCAGTCGGCTGTAAAAAGTCAATCGAACGGATGATGGCTTCTTTTGCCAGTTCGATATTTTCGACTCCGCTGGGGCCAACGGCAGTCATCGAGCCGGAACGGTCAATGACATAGGCAATGGTGAGTTGGGGGATGCGCTGCTGATCTTGAAGCTGCATATTGACGGGCAATGCTTCTTCCAGCGGAGTCTGGAAATAGCCGCCGGGCGCGTAAGTATTCTCGCCACCGACGACCACGAGGCCGCCGCCTAGATCGCGCACATAGCTGTTGAGTGCATCCATGCGTCGTCGGGAAAGCTGGCTGGCGGGGACGTTTGCCAGTATCACGCTGTCGTAGCTTTCCAGCGCGGCCACGCCGATAGGCAAGCTGGTAGGCGGCATCTGGGTGACATTAAAGCCAAGCTCAGAGAGGGCTTCAGCGATATGCTGCGAATCATCATCGTTTTGAGAGACGAGCAGCACCGAAGGCGGGCCATCAACGCGGGTGAATGCTGCTAATTCGTTGTTCTGGGTGTAGCTGTCGGCGGCCTGCGCGGGTTCAACCAGCACGCGGAAATCGCGGAAGCCGGCATCAGCTGCTTGTAGTTCGAGCGCGTAGTTGTTGACGCCTGCTTCAAGGGAACGCTGTTCGCGGCTGATAACTTCATTTTCCGCAAGCACGGTGATGATGGCCTCTGTAGGCTCGCTGGCTTCGACACTAATGCCGATATCGAAAAGCTGACCGGCGCTGACGGTTTCCGGCGCGCGTAACTCCAGCACGCGAACTTCCGGCGATGGATCGCGGGCAATTGGCACATAACTGATTTCGACGCCAGTGGCGGCGGCGCGCCCTGCCGCAGAGGCAGCATCGCCCACCGTTTGCGCGCCATCACTCAAGATGATCATCCGGCGTGCGGCATCTTCAGGGAACAGCGCCAGCCCGAGGCTGATGGCTTCTTCGAGATCGGTATTGCCGCTGATGGGCGTGGAGCGAATTGCGGTTAAGTCGCGGATGCCGCTCATCGGGCGCTCGACAACTGCATCTGCACCAAAGACGACAATCGCGGCCCGATCATCGGGCTGCATGGCTTGCAGCGCTTCACGAATATATTCAAGCTGCTGTTCGCGCCCGATCTGATCAACGCTGTCGGAATGGTCTATGAGAAAGACGACCGCCAGTTGATCGCCACCGCGTGAGACTTGCAATCCTGCCAGCGCAAATACGACCAGAGTGAAGATCAGGCAGCGGATGATCAGGCTGATGCTGTCGCGCAGGCGGCGATATTTCAGCTTCGGCCAGCCCCAGAAGAACAGGATAGGCAGGCCAAGCAGCAAGAAAAGCGCGGCGGGGGTGGTGAAGGCGATCACAGGATGTTAGCCATCACTTGAAGGGTCATGCTGGCATCCTGTCGCGCTTGCTTTCAGAACGCGCGCTAATCGGCTTGAATTGCGCCGGTTTACGCATGCGGCGGTGATAGATCATCCACTCGATAAGCAGCACGATTAACACCAGGAGCGCCAGCAGCGGCCAGAACTCGCGCTGCCCGATATCCTCCTCAGCTTGCGGCGTAATTTCCTGCCCGCCAAGCGTCACTGACGGCTGCGGCGTGATATTACTTTCGATAGGGTTAAACAGGTTTACAGCAAATGTGCCGCTGCTGACCACCTCCCCCCCTGAAAGCGCCTCCACGCGATAGAGGCCAATAACGCCAGTTTCGGTGAAAGTCATGGTTGTGGTTGACACTGTCATGGCACGGATTGAACCATCTGGCAACGTGACCTGTAGGGCATCGGCTTCGGCTGGCGGGGTGAGCGCGACGGTTTGGCCGACGCTAATGGCGGGCTGCTGCACGACACCCTGTGGGGTGAACCAATTGAGTAACGAGGCCACGAGTATTGGATAGGCAATTTGCAGCGGTAAATCGCTGTCACGCAGGTCAAAGGTGAGGATGGCGATCTGCCGTCCGCCGGCTTCGCCAGCCAACAGCAGTGGGCCGCCCTGTGCGCTGATCAGCGGCTCTGCCCAATCAGCAGATACCTGCTTGAATGCCAGCAGATTTAGTGCCGAGAGATCGAGGAATCTGAGCCGCGGATCATCACGCTGAATCCGGATATTGGCGGTTGGGCTGGCAGCGGGATCGTCGGTTCGGGATAAAGTTTCGCCTACAGTGAATAAATCGGTGCTTGCCGGCGGATTGATGATCAGAATATCGCCATCGGGCAGCGCCTCTGGAAGCCAGCCATCATAGACATAAACATCATAGGGGCTGCGCGGCGTGCGCCCCGGCTCGACGGTGAAAGCTGAAACACCGGGCAGGCTGCGAAAAACCTGCTCAAGGAAGTGGTTGCCTTCGGTGGTGATCAGCACCCGCCTTGTACCATCGGCAGCACGGATGGCATAGGCACTGTCATCTAGCGAGAGATGATCTGGCATGGGGCTGTTTGCTGGCGGGGTAATACCAGCGCGAACGGTGGTGAAAGTTTCAGGAAGTTGGCGGGAGATGATTGGCAGGCTGCTATTTGCGGGGACGGTCTGGCGCTGTGCGGTGAATAGTTCACCATCAATTTCGAGATCGAAAATGACATCGGCAGATTGATCGCCGTAATTGGTGATCTGCGCGAAAAGTTCAGTAGGCTCGCCAGGCAGCGCGCGGGCAGCCAGCGCGGTGATAGCGAGGTTGTCGCCGGTTTGACCGATGGGGATATATTGCATTTGACCGGGGATCGAGGGCAGGGAGGCGGTACCATTTTCGGTGCTCAGCCCGCCGCCATCGCTGATGATCACCGTGGTGAAATTGTCACCGCTGCCGGCGTTGGCCGCTGCGAGCGTGAACGCTTCATCCCAATCGGCAGCGCCAGATCCCGGCTGTGCGCCCAGAACGGCGGCGCGTAAGAGGGCGCGATCTTCGGTCAACGGTGCGAGCATTTCAGCGTTTTCAGCGGCGCGGATGATGGTTATCTGGCTGCCTTCACCGAGCGTTTCGATCATGCTCAACGCCTGCTGTTTGGCGATATCCAGCCGGGATTCGCCGTTTTCGAGCGCGCCCATGCTGGCAGAAGCATCGAGTACGATGGCAATTTTGCCGGCGCCAACGGTAGGCACTTCGATAAACGGCCGCGCCAGCGCAAAGACCAGCAGTGCCAGAATGAGCAGTTGCAAAAACATGAGCAGATTGCGGCGCAGCTTTTGCCAAGGGGTATTGGCTTCACGATCCCGCAGCAGCTGCTGCCATAAGAAAGTGCTGCTGACGACGACCTCGCGGCGGCGCAAACGCAGCATATACAGCAGCAAAATGGGGATTGCCAGCAAACCAGCGATCAAGGCAAGCGGCGCGAGAAATGACAAGGGGTGATCCTAAAGA